>CAVAIH010000025.1:0-16225 GCA_963588675.1 Sphaerochaetaceae bacterium
GCTGAGAATTTTTCCTTTCCTATATGTATTATACCTTTTTATTTTTCCAGCCATTGTGCCGGGGTAGAATTGGAGTGGTAACATTTAAGTCCAGTCGACAAACTCACAAAATGATGATAATATATCGTCAAGGAGAATGGGTTATGAATTACGACAGAGACTTTAAGATTCAAGCAGATTCTTGCAAATTTTCTCGGCTGAGGGTAACTGTCGCAACATGTCTTTTTGTTGTGGTCAAGCATTTTTGTAACACTCTGACCTAATTTCGCTATGAGGTTATGAAACCCCATAGCGTGCCTCGTAAGGCGTTCTATAATTGTTATAAGAATGCGGACGAACATGGTTGTAATGAACATACGCAAATTCTTCACAGAACTGGTATACCCACTTGGATATATTCGCCCTGGTTACATTGTATTCTTCGGCATAGATTTTATCTTATTAGGCCAAGGTGTTACAACTAACTTATATCACAACAATTTATAATCACTTCTAAAGAATAAACTTCTAAAATAAATTGAATTGAGGCTTAATAATGGGCACAGTCAAAGGAACAATAACACGAAGGATCGACTCTGTACTAGATGGTTTGCAGAGCGAGTTCAAATCCTTATGCGATAGAGCGGATTTCGAGAATAAAATAGAAGCTCTAAGGATAGCTGGCGCTAAGTCTGACAGATCAAGCAAACTGAGAAAGCTGTTTGATATGTTCGATATGTGCGGGATTGAGTATGAACGCGGAAAGGATTATGCATATTATGAAGAATTGGTGAGGAATGCGGATCTCCCCTCGTTTTCGGAGATTGAGGATAGAATGCTACTCGCTCTTTTTTCCATATATGAGGATTATCCATCCCCAGAAGATTATATGAGGCGGATTGTTGATCGCCTTTGTTATGAAGAGGATGGGTGGGAAAACGATACT
This sequence comes from Sphaerochaetaceae bacterium, assembly GCA_963588675.1. Classification (GTDB taxonomy): domain Bacteria; phylum Bacillota; class Clostridia; order Peptostreptococcales; family Anaerovoracaceae; genus Crickella. The sequence continues at coordinate 926 of CAVAIH010000025.1, forward strand.
TTACGTGTTCGAATACTAAAACAGTTTATAAAGTACGGCAATTATCTCGCCGATGCTGGCTATAGTGGTCGAAAAACTATTTGCGATTATGTAAAGGAAAAGACTGGGCAGAAGACCACCGACGAAATTACGCTGGCTATATTGGATGATGGCATATTCGATGGACTTGAAACTGCAACAAAGGCTCAGAAAAAGCCTAATGGAAAATTTGGCCTTTTGAAAATGGCTGATGATCTTGCATCCGGCAAGTTCCGTGCAGAAGGCGCTACAAAGAAAAGTCTTTATTTGTTCGCTATGGTTTATGGGATGACATACTATTCGGGAGATGAGGATACCGCCGGGATTATAGACTTTAGGACTGATATTGAAACGAACTTATTTAGAGATTACTATGCCAACAATCTGATGCGGTTTATTTCGGATGTGTACATGGGAAGATTGTGTGAGTTTGAAGTTGACCCTTCTGGACAGGGTATAAACTATAAGAATTTCGCTGAAATGATCTATTTGTACTACATTTCAAAAGATTACAGTCCACAGGCTAAAATCAGATTATCCAGTGAAATGATAAAGCGTGTCCAGAACAGCCAGCTGAAACAAGGGAAAAAGGACACTGATACAATCGGAGGCACAGTTTTTTACAGAGATCTATTTAGTGAGGACATTCTTAGCAAACCTGAATCTGAGTTTGAGAAGTTCATCTGCGAGAATTATGATTGTGATACATATGCTGGCAGTTATGAAACCAAGGATGGAACAAAAGATCAAAAGATTGGCCCCATTCAAATAGAAACAGAACAGAACTCGGCTTTCGCGGAATACCAGGCCATATTGAAAGCATTGGTAAAGCGCGGAGTTGCTTTAGAAAACTGTAATTACGGACTATGGTTTACGGACGTGGCTGCTTTCAGGAAAAAGGGATACGAGAATCTCTGTGGTCGGATCGCAGAAATTGATCGCGATAAATTCAATGAATTTATGGAACTGCTTCTGGGAATTAATAACTTTATTGGATACACAGTTGATGAAACAGTTAGTTCTCAAAATTCAGAGCAGGAGTGGAACGAACCGTCCAAAATGAAGACCAAGGCACTATATGTCGAAAGCCCTGCTGCAGTAACAAGGACGTCTATGATTGTAGCCTATTACTATTATTATAACGCTGTGCATGAAAATGACGCTGATGGTAGATGGAAGAACTTTGAAGAAGTATTCAACAACTTTAAGAGGGATATCGATCCAAAGCTCGAAGCGGCTTATTATCAACCATTGAGCGGAAAGAACATTTTTGATGTCTTGGTGACATTTTCCTCTTATGCTTATTTGAACGTATAATGCGAGGCAGATAAAAAAGGGAGGGATATAATAACGGTGATTAAAGAGTTAAGCCAGAAGTTGCGAGAATGCTGTCGAACAATGAGTATGATGAACTCAAGGACTTCCTTGTCAGCCAGAATTGTATTGATGATTATAGCTTTATCTCTTTAGACGTGCGACATGATAACAGGAGGAAATGTGCATGAAAGAGCGTCAGTATTTGAAAAAGACGATTCTTCTTTGTGGAGAAAGTGATGGAACCGTTTTCATGAGATCTTTCCATATTGTGAAGAGGATTAGCGAAGGAGCTTCTTCCATCAGTTATGAAGCTTATCATGGGAATAGTGGTCGGGGTATCCTCAAGGAATTTTATCCGCAAGATGCTTATGGCATGGAAAGAAACGAGGATGGGCAATTAATCCACTCATCTGAGTTCCAAGATGCATATAATCGCTTTGTGAAAGCCGAGAAAGATTACATTGAGCCTTATGAGATGCTTCTTAAGGCAAAGCAAAGTGGATCGGATATAGATTTAGCTACATTTATCCCGGCGTTCGAAATCTACCATGGATGCGATGCAGAGGGAAACGTAATCGGCACTACATATATTTGGACGCCAGAGCCGAAACTGGAAACCTTTGATAACATTTGTGAAGACATTCACAAGCATCCGAGTAAGAATCCTGAGCACAAACTCGTTACGGTATTAACTGCTATTGAATCACTCGCTAAATGTGTTTGCGCTCTTCACAGTGCGGATATGATTCATAGGGACATTAAACCATCTAACTTCGGCTTTCTTAAGCGTGGAAATGAAACTCTAACACAAACACTGTCCATGTTTGACATTAACTCCGTGTGTTCGGTCTATGGAGATATTGATGGTGCAGTTGGAACCGAAGGGTACATGGAACCTGAAGCGGGATATGAGATTGCAAGTAATCAAACGGACATATATTCAATAGGTGCTACTCTGTTTAATGCTGTGGTCGTGACTGATGATGCCATGTCAAGCGGTTATCTGTATCATACTGCGTATTACGACAGGCTCCGCGAGATGGTAGATCAATCAAAACTAATCCAGGCATCAGAGGCAAACTCGCATCCTAGGCTCCGGAATGCCTTGGTAACAATCTTGCAAAAATGCCTTTGCGAAAGAACTTACAGGTACGCGAATTGCGAAGAGCTTCTTGTTGATATAGAGACTGCTCTTTACTACGCTCTTCCGTCTGAGATTGCGAAAAAGGCTCGCTCAGGTGAAAGATGGGTTTTGGCAGACGTGGAGAAATCTCTTGATGTCAACACCGAAAAGAACTCTGTTCTTGCCATTCAGTATCATCTTTATGAACACCCTCTCTATCAGTGTGTTCAGAGTACTGAAGAAACAATCAATGTGCTTGTCATCGGTTTTGGAAACTATGGGCAGAAGTTCTTGGATGTTTGCCTTCAGAGTGGTCAGATTCGCAATAAAAGATTGTGCGTTACAGTAGTTTCTGATGATTCGATTGATAAAGAATTATACTTGTCAGAAAGACCTGAACTGGCAAATTTCTTCAATATTGATGGTTCAATTACGGACGAACGCGATATATACGGCGAGATTACATTCGAAATCAGTAGACTGGATCGTGACAACCAATCTGCTATTTCAGAAGTGTTGCAGGACATCATGTGTGAGCATTATGAAAGCAAGCGTCCGCATTATGTTTTTGTTGCACTCGGTGATGACCAAGTTAATATGGCTGCCGCAAATGCATGTAAAACTGCGTCTGAGGTTTTAGAAGCAGATTGTGTTGTGAGCTTTATCTGTGAAAAGCAGCAGAGCGCAGAGGCGACGACCTCACTACTCTGCCCAATCTATGTCAATGCGGACATAAAAGCCTCTCCCCTTTATGCTGAAATTGAGCGGATGGCTTTTAATACGCATTTGATTTGGGAGAAAAACCTTAATGTAGATTATAGTCTTGTCAGGTCTGAGTTTAAGAAGCCTTATAATCACGACTCCTGTGTTTCGAGCGTTCTTGCACTGAAGTACAAACTATATAGCATGGGGATTGACATGAAGACTGCCAGTTTTAAGGAAGCCGCGCGTCTATTCAGAGAAGCAATGGCTGACAAAGCTAATCGCGGTCTCAAAAATGAACTTGTTTGGATTGAACACCGCAGATGGGTTACGGAAAAAATATGCCTTGGCTGGCGTAGAATCAATAATCTTGAGGAATGTGCAGAAGGAATAACGAAGGACGAAAAAAGCAAAAGACATGTGTGCATAGTCAGGAGCCGTCCAGATCAGAAGCTTGCTGTAGAGTATAAATCCAATACCAACTATAAAAAGTGGGATAAAGCTCCTGCTAAAGCTCTGGATCAACTCGATGAGCTGGATCGAATGTCTGTGGAATTGCATCGTATGTTTGCAAGGAAAGCGAAAGAGGCCAGGAAACAGAACCTGCTCAGTGGCAACAGCATCGCAGGCATTAGGGCGTTAATTGAAGGAAATAAGAAAGCGACTGTTGCATTCCAAGAGTGGTACACCTGCCTGAAAGACATCTGGAATGGCGACATTGAGAGAGTGCGTCTCTATAAAGGGCTGAAGAATACCTTCTTGGGCGCAGCCGACAGTTTACCACCTGATAGGAAAAAATCCGTCCGTGAGCAGGTAAAAGCTTTCGAAGCAGTTTTTTACCCGGTTCTTGCAAGTATGGAGTATCGTGATTGGAAGCAGGATGATGTTGCCTTCATTGATAATATTCCTTTTGTTCTTACATATACCGAAAAGGCTTATTTGGCTATTCCATTTGCAACCAGGGGCAATTCTGACGTGTTTGAGAATGTCTCTGCCGCGACGGTTGTGAGCCCAATTCGGATTCTGTATCTGTATTTCGTAGAACGTGAACGAGATGTTCATGATTTACAGGATTCTATTCCGTGTGTAATCGAATACATGCAGAAGAAGCATTTCAAGGCTGCCGTAGAATTTATAATTTTAGTTCCTGAAACTTTGCGGAGTATTATAAGCGATGATGTCACAAAGGAAATCGTTCATATCGGAAGCGGCAGGATCAGGCAGGTGAAGTTGATCATTCTCAATGGAACAGCGACTGCTTCACAGGCGTTAGAGCTGTATTTAAAACATCGTTCAACCGACAAGCGATTCTTTGCTGTAGAGAAGAATTCTACAAAGCTTTCTTATCTACTGCGGGGAGCGGGCTTTTATAATTCCTTTGAAAATTACGAGTTCGATTCTGCGACCATGACGTTTAATTCTATGTATGGCTGCGACATGCTGGGATATATTAAGAAGACTCCTTACATTACTGTAACAGACATGGTGGCTTTTCGTCTTTCATCTAGTGAAAGTAGCAATCAGCCGGAGTTCTTCGAGGAATACAAGGATCTCTGGGGAAAATATACCGAAAGAAGAAGTCTATGGAAGGATCTCTGCAATTTGTTGGGAAAGTATGCTGAAAAGAAAGATACGCTCGTGTCATTCAAAAAGAAAGCACAGAGAGAAAAGAACCAGAATTCTGATGAGTATCCATATATCGTTCCCTTCGTGTGTAGCAAAAGCGTGGCAAAGATTATCCGCTTTCTAAAAGAGCAGGAAATATTAGAACAAGGTAGCCGTGTAAACGGATATACTACAGACTCATGTGAAGTCATAATTGTTGATCGTTGTGGCTACAGAGCTTTATATGATAAGCTTTTCGCAAATGTGTATGCGCTCATGCTTCCTGACGCGATTTCTCTTCACCTGAACACAAAAGAACATAAGGTTAATGTCGTTTTTGATAATCTGGTAGTTGATGGAGTTCAGATTCCTACAAACAGAATATCTGACTTCAAGGACTTAATGGACTATTTTAAAGAGAAGGGATTTGTTATAAACCTGGCCATTGATAAAGACGGCAAGATGAGCTTCACATATGCTACCAGACAAATTAAGGGCTTGTTGAGTACTGCCGGAAAGATGCTCGAGGTGTATACATACCACAAGATTAAGGAGCTCGGAAGGTTTGACGATGTTGTCAGCAGTTTTGAGATTGACTGGGAAGGTACAGATGTCAAAAGTGAATTCGATTGCATCCTTACCAAGGGATTCCGCACGTTGTTTGTAGAATGCAAGGCTCGTACTGACATTGAACAAGGGTTCTACCACAAGCTTGCAAGTCTGGCAAACAAGTTTGGAATCAATGCGACAACTGTATTGATTGCCGATACTCAAGAGAAGAGCTCTTCTGATAATGCCCCCGTCAATGCGATGCAGCGGAGACGTGGTAGCATGATGGAGGTAGTGACCATCTGGAAATCTGACGAGATTAGCAATATTGGTCATACGCTATTGAAGGTGGTTAATGGTAATTATGTTAATTCGGAGGAGTAAAGAATGTATAATTTGAGACCAATTGATGCAGGTGATGTCTGGTTGCCGGAAGATTTGCTTGCCTTGACAGAAGAAATTGCTGAAAACGTACATAATGTGTGGGCAGCAGGAAGAATTTCTGAAGGATGGACATATGGGCAGGTAAAGGATGTCAACAAAAGGACAACCCCTCTGCTTGTTCCATATGATAAATTGCCTGAAGGCGAAAAGGACTACGACAGGAATACTGCCGTCGAAACACTCAAATTGATTGTAAAGCTTGGCTATAATATTTCAAAAGAATGATTGGACTGTAAGTGAAAGGAGGGCGCCATGCAGGTTTATGAGAACTTTATCAGTTACAGAAGGAAAGAATCCTCGATAATATTAATGCCATTACTTTTCGCTTTTCGTTACCGCTCAATGTAGGCCAAATTATATCTGAGGTTGGGGAAAAGTGCTTTCAAAAAAACACAAGAAGATTACATAATACTTTCCTACGATTTATCAGATGGGGCAAAAATTGAAATTGCAGAAGATTTCTATCTTTCCCTTTTATTTTCTGACGAACTTATGAAGGTAAAGCTAAGCACAAAATATGATTGGCAGTTCGAAAAGAAAATTAAGGGCTTTTCAATTTTAGATTTTATACAAAATTTACTGGAGCAATAGAGAATATACATTGATTCGAGGTGCTAAGCATGGAGAGATGCCCATTTTGCGGCTCTGAAGATATTTACTTCAGCAAAAAAAGAAAAATATTTGTATGTGAAGACTGTGACAGGACTTTCTCTGAGCATCAGCTTTTAGACATGCAGAGGTCCTCAACCGCGGATGGTGGACTTGAAATCTTCTTCAGTTATGGCCATGATAGGAACCGTCCCCTTGTTGAACGCATAAAACGTGACTTGGAAAAACGCGGGCATCATGTCTGGATTGATACCAGTGAGATAAAAGCAGGTGATAATTGGCGCGATGACATTCTCAATGGTGTACTCAATGCGTCAAGCGTAATCGCTTTTTTGTCGGAGTACTCAACAAGGAATCCTGGAGTTTGCCTTGACGAACTCAAGATTGCTGTCTGTGTAAGAGGGGCAGATATCAAGACTGTACTTTTGGAACCTGAAAATCGGATTAAGCCACCGGCGACAATATCCGATATTCAATGGCTGGACATGAGCGACTGGTATGAGATAAAGAAGTCATCGGATGCCGACTTTGAGCAGTGGTATAAAGAGAAATTTGTCGAATTATGCCGTGTTATTGAGTTTAGTGAATCAGTAGGACTCAGTGGGGATATTCATATCCTTAAAACACAACTGTCCCCTTATCTCAATACCGAAAAAGAATACAGCCTTTTATCTAAGGAGTTCTACGGAAGAAGATGGCTGAGTGACTATATCAAGGAATGGCAAGATAAGCGCAATACAAAAGCGCTAATTTTATACGGGAGACCTGGAAGCGGAAAAAGCGCATTCAGCGTCAACTATTCTCATTTTAATTCTGATGTATACGGTTGCTTTCTCTGCGAATGGAACCGTGAATACACAACGAATCCCAATCGCCTTATTAGGACTATAGCTTTCCGGCTTGCGACAAAACTTTCGGATTATAGGAGAATTCTGTTGCAGCAATTAGATACAGATCTGCAACTCGATGAAATGAATCCGGAAGCTCTGTTCGACTTTCTCTTGGCTTATCCCCTTTCTCATCTTGTGGACGGGAATCGTGAAACAGGGATTATAGTTGTAGATGGATTGGATGAAGCAGAAGCAAATGGAGATAATCCCTTGGCGGCGTTTCTTTCAAAATGCATGGATCGGATGCCAAGATGGATTAGATTTGTGTTCACCAGTCGTCCTGAGAGAAATGTAAGTAAATATTTCCAGTCATGCGAGTCTCTTGACATAATCGGTGATATGCCTGTAGGATACAACGATATTATGGCATATTTGGTAAAGTCACTCGCTGCAGAATTGCAGCTGGTATCTAACAAGCTGGAGATTCTTAAGAAAATTTGTGAATTAAGCGATGGGCTCTTTCTATATGCGGAATTACTTGTTGCCGATCTAAAATCCGATATTATCAAAATGAATGAGCTCAACAGCTTTCCAAAGGGGCTTAATTCATTCTACAGGATTTCTATGGAGAGGAAGTTCCCAGACCAAACATCTTTCATTCAGGTGCGGGAGATGTTGGAGTTACTATCAATAGCGGATACATTACCAGAAGAGTTGCTTCTTTGCGTAAGCGGATACAAGCAGTATACGTATCTAATATGCCTGGACAAATTGGGTTCCTATGTAAATCGAGTTGAAGAAAATGGTTTAATCGTACTCGGCTTTTCACATAAGTCGTTTAGAGACTGGTTCATCAACAAATCGCAAAGTGGTGAATTTTATATCGATTATGAATCAGGTGCATTAAGGGCAGCACGTTTCTGTAGAAACAGTATAGACAACTCCTTCCATAATGGTAGTGTTTCGCCTGCGCTGCAAGAGTATATGATTACTCATGTAGGATATTATTATGTCTCCGCTAAACAGTTTACGGAGCTTGAAGATTTCTTGCTTTCTTACAAGCAAAGGTTAGATCCATTTTGGAGGATATGGAGGCAGTTCCCAGAAACATGGAATAACTCACGGCTGCTGGATGCCTTTTGGACATCGGATGATAGAGATTCGTTTTTGAAAAAGCTACAAAGAGAAGGCAACGTCAACTTTTTGAGTAGGATTTTTGATATCTCAGCACTGAAATACGGCATAAAGGATTTTAGTAAGGATCTTGTAACGGTCTACATGGATATTGTTCATATGTCTGGACAATATTCCAAAGCTGTGAGTATTGCAGATCAATATCTGAGTGGGCAATCATCTGATGTTTCCGATGATGAATTCCTGGCGATGCTGAGTGTTCGACGCATTCATCATGCGATGTTTTACAAACCTGTTGGATCTCTTCTGGATGAGGCGATATCTTTACTTGCACAGATTGGTAGTAAATTTCCCAAGGTGTATAATGAACTACTATTCCTGATCGGAGGAAATCTTGGCGTCCTTCAGGGAGACTGGGACTTTTGCAAAGAATGGCTGGAGAAATCCGAGAGCTGTGCAACAAGCTATGGATTGACAGATTTTTCTAAGAGAAATGCCAGAAAGATGGCTGATTATTACTGCCATGCTGGTGAATTTGATAAAGCGGAATCGCTAATAGAAAAATACATCTCTATTCGCAGCGAGATAACAGGAAGATATGAAGCGTATCTGGGAGGGACCTTGGCGAATCTATATACATGCATGAATAATGATGACGAAGCACTAGAATGCTATGAACAGCTTTTAAAGTATACCTCCACAAACGGTATTGTGGGATGGACGGCGCACGCATACTTGGGAATTGCCAATATTAACTTTAAATTAGGTAATACAAAGGAAGCTGTGGATTTTGCAAAAAGAGCGAGGAGTATCTACAGCAGAATACAGCAAGAATGGGGCCTCATAATGACTGAAGCTTTATTGGCTGCTTGTGAGAGTCGGGTAGGGATAGCACCAGTTCGTGTGGCATGTGATAATGCGATCAGGCATGCCCAAAGGATGCAATATGGCTCCTGTGTTTCGTCAATTGAAGATTTATGTAACGGAAAAAATAATTTCCTTGAACTCTATTTCCTGTAGGCGGGTGCTTTTGTTATGGGTAAGATAATCAAGATTAATAATGCGGATATAGTTGATGCGTTAAAAAACACAACACGGCAGTATTTTGTCGGAAATCTATCCAGACCGCAAGAGATCATGTTCATTAAGGATGATAGACTTGAAATCGGAATTTCAAGCTATACGGACTTTCAGTCTGAACCTACTCACAAACATATTGTTGCTACAGAGTATCAGTATATGATAAGCGGCTGGACTGAATACATGGATGTTGATTCTGGTGAGATATTTGAATTCAAGAGCGGTGATTTTTATGCTATTGAGCCAGGTACGGCATATTCCCAGAGAGTAAAAGTAGGGACAAACATCCTCTTTATCAAGGTTCCGTCAGTTAATGACAAACAGCTTATTGAGATTGGTGATGATCAGTTGCGATGGCTACAAGAGAAGATGCATACTGTAAGAACCGATTATTATTACAGAGACGATGCTCCAGCGGCAAACTCAATCAAGCCAGCGGCTGCGGTTGCCATTATAAACCAAAAGAGAGAACTACTCATGCTCCACCGTAGGGATAACAAAAAATGGGCCATGCCTGGCGGTACACTGGATTTTGGCGAAAGCATGACAGAATGTGCATTGAGAGAAGTAAAGGAAGAGAGCGGTCTTAATGTTATAATCAAGGATATTATTGGGACATACACAGATCCAAACATAAGAGTAGCATACTCTGACGGAGAGGTTCGGCAGGAGTTCACAATTGTATATTACGGAGAAGCCCTGAATTATGACGTAAGCCTTGATGATGAGTCCAGCCAATTTCAGTGGGTTCCGTTGGATAAACTTATCAGATTGCCCTTGGCAGATTCACAAAAGCGGAGAATTGAGGATGTACTGAATTATTTAAAATCAGGTTCAAGGCGGATGATATAATTGTGATTTAAGGACGAACGAATAAAAAATCTGTGATAAAGGTAGGCAACCATGGAAGACGCCAAATCGGAGAGTAAGGATCAAATATGGTTTTTATAAGCTACAGTAGCAAAGGCTATAGAACACCGGTTATTATCAAGGGCGTACTGGAAAACAACGGAATTATTTGTTGGATAGCACCTGAATCAATTTTGTCAGGTGGAGACATATGAGCTTGTAAAAGGGAGTTGTCGAAATGGATGAGAAAGAGAAAAAATTTGATTTAAAAGGATATATTTCTTGTGCAGCGATGTACTTCTTTTTTTTTATGGCAAGAACATCAGTAAGTGTTCTGATTTCTGTATATCTGCTTGATAAGGGGTACACCGCTACGCAGGTTAGTATAGTCACTACAGTTGCACTGGTATTTACCCTTTTGATACAGCCGGTAGTTGGAGGCTTGAATGATAGGTTCCGACCACAAAAGATATGCTCAATTGTATTGATAGTAGGGGCTGCTTTTTCACTGATATTTACTATGGCAAATAATATTGTTTTACTTGCCATTATATACGGTTTGGTAGTTGCGCTTATTAACAGTATTCATCCAACAATTGAAAAATTGGCGACCACGTCCAAGTTCAAATATGGATTGATAAGATTTTGGGGGACAATTGGTTACGCAACGGGAGCGCAAGTAAGTGGAATTGTATACAATATAGGAAGTCAATATATTTATGTAATTGCTTCGGTAAGTATGATAATTTCATTTGCTGGAATGATTACAGGAAGTAGATCAATTCCTGCTTCGATTATAAAAAAGAATACGAAAGCTTCGTATACCAAATTATTGAATTTAAAGTTTGTTGTTTATTTGCTTATAACTGCTTTGTTCTATGCCGCATTTAATATAAACGCGACTTATTTACCAGCAATGCTTAATAGTCGAGGGATGGCAGTTGAGGGAGCAACAACTTTGATTTTTATAGCTTCTTTGTGTGAACTTCCCGTTGTGTTTTGGGGCGGAAAAGTGATTAATAAAATTAATAATAAGCCGCTATTGTTGTCAGCAATTGCTCTTCTCGGTTTACAGATGGGAATTTATTCGTTGGTAGAAAACGTCGTAATATGCGGAGCTGCTACATTATTGATTAATTCTGTTGTTGCAATGTTTTACGTGATGATAAATATGAAGATAGTAGCTACACTTATAGATGAAAGGCTTCAAATGACAGCGTTATCTTTGGTAGCTGTTATAAGAAATTTAGGTACAGTTCCATTCCAACTTGTTGCTGGAAGAATTTTGGATAATTCTTCCTATGCAACTCTATACGGTTTTCTAGTGATGATTATCATTGTGGCATTTATTATTTCAATCTTATATAAGATTCCGGAAGGCTACGAGCAAAAACTATTTAGATAAGGAGAATTATTTATGAATCTGTTTATCAGCTATGGTCATGATGAGTACAAAGAACTTGCTTTTAGACTTAGTGAGGATCTTGAAAAACAAGGATATAAAATTTGGATTGACAAAAGAACAGATGGAATATCTTCTGATGGCCTTAATCTGACAAAAGATTGGAGAATCGAAATTGAACAGGGGATTGAAAATAGTGATTGGTTTTTGCTATTGATGACAAAATATTCTTGTAGACGACCTGATGGAATATGTCTTGATGAAGTTGGGTTTGCGCGAGATTTAAATAAAAAGATTTATCCACTTATGGTTGAATGTGTTCAACCACCACTTAGTGTGGCCAGAATTCAGTATTTGGATATGACGAAATTATTTGATACTAAAACTGGAGAAATAAGGGAGGATGAATATCAAAAGCGGTTTTCTGAGATTTTAGATGTGTTTAATCAAAATGCCATGCCTGAAAATGATGGCACCACATCGGGATTGATTCATTATCTGGATCCTCTTGATAATGATATCTATCATGATGGAAGTCAAACTCATTTTTATGGTAGGGAGAAACTCACGGAATATTGTGAGAAATGGATTCGAAATGAAAAAGATCGAATTCTATGGCTTGTTGGTGATGCCGGAGTTGGAAAATCTTCATTTATCATTAATCTTACAGAAAAAATCCGGAGATTAAAGCCGTGCATTTCTGCAAATATAACGACAATGAGAGATCTGATGCTAAGAGAGCCATTATGTCTATAGCATATTATTTATCAACGCAAGTAGACGAGTACAAAACTCAGTTGATTCAGAGGAAGGATATTGGGAATTTACTTGAGAAAAATGCGCAGAGACTTTTTGATTATCTTATTGCAGAACCACTGAGAGCAATAAAAAAACCTAATGAAAACATTGTTTTAGTGATAGATGCTTTGGATGAAGCATACTCAATTGAAGAAGGTCAAAGTCTTATAGATGTAATCGCTGAGCAGTTTTTAACAACTCCGGAGTGGTTAAAGCTAATAATAACAAGTAGAAAAATGCCGAATTTATTAAGGACATTTTCGTCGCTTACACCTATTGATTTTGGAAATATAGAATTTGTGGATAATGATGCAGATTTAAGGGGCTATTTTGAAAATACATTAAAGGAAGAATTAGAGGGGAAAGCAAATGCTAAGATGCTTATTGAGAAACTGGTAAAAAATAGTGAAGGTAATTTCCAGTATGCTTCATGTATTGTAGATGATATTAAGAATAATCGTATTATTTTGGATAGTCCGGAGAACTTTCCTAAAGGTCTTATCGGTGTGTATTTGAATTACTTTAATCGCATTTTTGGTCAAGGAAAAGAATTGAATTACGAAGGTGAAGTCAGACCGTTGTTGGAGATTCTTTGTGCTGAATTAGGACCGATTGGTAACCGAGATTTGCGAAAAATTCTTGACATTGATGAGTATGCATTTAATAAGATAAAAGACTATATTTCTCAGATGTTCCCAGAGAGAAATGGATTTCTCCAACCGATACATAGGAGTATTTTTGATTGGCTTACGAATCAAGACAAATGTGGGAGATATTATATATCAACAAAGAGCGGGCATGTTGGAATTTCCAATAGATTATTGGTTAAGATGAAAAAAGAAAAATATGACGAGTATATTTTTAGATATTCAATAAAACATTTCCTTAGATCGGATTGTGATGGGTTAGTTGATAAAGCTGCAGAATTCCTTGATAACATTGAGTTTCAAAATGAACGTATTCAGTCGTTTGGTGTGGACAGTGGTTTGCGAATTTATCTATCTGAGTTGAGAGAACTTTATAATATCGAAGATGATTTTGATATAGAAGTTGAAGATGTTTTTTTAGGAGATACTTTTAAGGAATTGTTTACGAAATATCGTACATACTTATATAACACGGGGCTATTTTTTTCATTAGAAGAAATTGGTTTAAATGGATGTGGAGAGAAAATATATCGTTCGGCAGTAGATAATACGGATGTGCAGATAGCGCTTGCAAAATATGCTTATATTACCGAGCAGTTTGAGAATGCGATAAAACTGATAAGTATAATTTTCGAATCGGATTCGCTTTCTATTGGAGACACAGTTGAACTTAGCAATTTAATTGCGCTTTGCTACAGAAAATATGCTGAATTTGACAAGGCATGGAACTATTTTGAGAATGGTTGGAATTCCGGACAGGAAGATGAAAGTATCTATGAGAAATCAATATCTGCGGTTAATCTGGCTAAAATTTCATATCATAAGTTAGATTGGAGGGGGGCAGAACTTTGGAATAAAAGGGCAATAGACTTTCTGCAAAAGGCGATGGAAAAATCGTCCAATGATGATGTTCGTTTGAATAGAGAACTGTTTTTGGCAGAATATCATAGATTGATTGCAGAGTCGGTTATTTGGAATTTTGAGACGGACAAGGCTGAAGAAAATTTACTTTTTACAGAGAAGGTTTATGCCCGGTTGGCTCCAAGAGATAGATACTATATAAGGTTTTTGTATACTTCATCGTTCCTTAAGATTTTAAAGGGCAAATATCAGGAATGTATCCAAGATTGTCATATGCTTTTAAAACAGGCGGTAAGTGAATATGATAAATCGCAGATATGCTTTTATATGGCCATGTCATATGCGGCATTAAAAGATAATTCGAAAACGCAGGAGTATGTAGACCAAGGGATTGAGCATGCTGAAAAAATTAGCGCATGGCTTGAACGAGAAGAAATAGTGACTCTTGGGAATGTTATGCTTGATTCAGCAAAGTATCAACCCACAGAAAAATGTTTTGAAAATGAAAATATTTCAAATTGGGTTAAGTATGAACGTGAGTTTTTAAACAATACAATTTTAAGAAAGGATCAAGAACATCATGGAAAAGATACAGAAGATACTTAATGCAATGAAAGAATGTGCGCTTAGAGGCGGAGAGATGATGCTTTCGCACCGTTCACTACATATCGAGAAAAAAGGACCTAACGACTTCGTTACAGATATAGATAAAAGCATTCAAAATATGATTATTTCGAGGTTGCAAGAGGACATGCCTAATGCGTTTTATATAGCTGAAGAGAAGGATAATTCAAATGAGCTAAGCGGAGAAGGGTTCATAATAGACCCTATTGATGGTACGCATAATTTTATTAATGGGCTTCCATTTAGTGCTGTATCTATAGCTTATGTTTGTGATAAGGAGGTCATGGCAGCTGTAGTTTATAACCCTTTTAGAGAGGAGATGTTTACGGCGATTAAAGGCGAAGGAGCTTTTTTAAATAACGAGAAAATTCATTATAGAAAACGTAAGCTGGAAAATGCACTTATTCTTACAGAGGATTTGTGGGAGGGCGATAAAATGGTTATACGCAAATATGCTACAGGCTTTAGATGTTTGGGTTCTGCAGAACTTGCTATTTGCTATGTGGCCTGTGGACGAGCTGGTGGATATATATCACAGCCTATCCATGTTTGGGATTATGCAGCCGGAAAACTTATTTTAGAAGAATCTGGAGGAATTATGATTCAGAAGGACGGGTCACCTGTCAAGATGGTTGAACCAAACCAAATTGGTGCGTGCCCTGTAGATGAAGTGGATACATTGGTAAAAATTTGGAAGGAAGCAGAACA
>CAVAIH010000026.1:0-16178 GCA_963588675.1 Sphaerochaetaceae bacterium
ATGCAGGGTGGCGGAATGGGAATGATGTAGGCCTTTCCGGACTCATCTTTCAAACTTAGAAGGTCCAGTGCAACCCGAGGTAGTCGCTTCGGGTTGCACTGTTTTTTTGGGATCAATCCCTCTCAAATAGCATTTCTCATACAAGCACCTCCAGATAATTTCTAACTTTCTCGTCAACGTGAAATTTATTCGCGTATTCTGACAAAAGCGGAAGATTTCTGTCTCTCCTGAGCACATATCGTTTGAATGCTTCTGCAACGATACCCGTATCTACTCCGCCTCGCTTACGCAAAATATCGCACAAAGTCCGTTCCATGTTATATGCCATTATTATATTTCCACCAGGAGATTCGATTTGAACTTTCCCCTCGTCATACCATTCCGGTTTCACTCTTGAGCATTTAACACCTTCGTTCTTTGCGTTTGTCAAATTGTAGTTATGTGGAAAAGTCATATCATATCTATTTGGTGTTCTATCTGTTAAATCCCATAAAAACAGGGCTGTTTCATTGGAAAAAATGCCTTTCTTGAATCTAGCCTGCAAATTCACAAATTCATCTTCCCATATTTCTGGCAGAATATATACTCCTCTCGCAGTCTTTTCAAGCCTACCGTCATCAACGAGGCTTTTCAGGTTCCCTCGCAATATTCCTTTTTCAGAAAGAATTGAAGAAGTAACAACACCGTTATTATCTTCTGCAAGCTGAATTATTATATCTGAGACCTTCATGTAATCACCTCCTTCAGACAATACATTGACTACTATGCCCTCTATTGTATAAGTTTAGGGCATAAAAGTCAATCGGATACTTTTTTCTGCAAAATAGAGTTTTGAGAATCAATCTCGTGTATAATGAAGTATTAGATTGAATGCTAAAGAACATTTGGGTAAGTAATTAAAGGAAAAGGGGACTGCCATGGCAAGAATGGACAGATACAAGACAGAAGGCGCAGAAGCCAAAGGCACGGAAGCAGTAGCGGAAAATGTCGGCGTGGAGCAAGAGGAACACAGCAGAGGATACAGGGCGGAACACAACAGCGATAACGAGAAGCCAAAGAAGAGAAAGAAGTGGCCGATCGTTTTGCTGATAATCGTACTTCTTTCTGCGGTCGGATTCTGCGCGTATGAATACTTCGCTCCGCTGAAGCTGAACGGCAAGAAGAACGTCGTGCTTTATCAGGGCGAGAAGTACAAGGAGAAGGGCGTCAATTCGATTTTTGCAAAGGCAAAGGGCAAGGTAGACACCCAGACGCTCGGCGATTACACGATCATATATACAGTAGGAAAACAGTCGATAACAAGGAACGTACATGTTGTTGACGCCAACCAGTTAGTCATCGGGCTGAAGGGCTGTGAGAACACCGTTGTCAGAGAGGGCGACCCATATATTGAATCCGGAGCTTTTGCGATAGACAAGGTGAACGGGCCTGTTTCGAGCAAGAAAATCAAGATCTCAGGAACTGTTAATACAAGCAAGCCTGGAGAATATACTATAAAATACACCGCAAAAGCGGGTTATCAGACAAAGAAGGCCATCCGCAAGGTTACGGTTATTGCGAAGGATGAATTCGACGCAGATACGGACGGAATTCCTGTTCTCATGTACCACTATGTATACGGCAAGGAAGAGGTGCCAGACGACCTAAGCGTCAACTATATTCTGAACGACGATTTCGAAGAACAGCTCAAATACCTCACGGAGAACGATTATTACTTCCCAAGCTTTGCCGAACTTAGAGCATATATCGACGGGAAAATAGCACTGCCTAAGAAGAGCGTTATCCTGACCTTCGACGACGCACAGCATGGCTTCTTTGCTTACGGAGTGGCTCTGCTCGAGAAATATAAAGTGCCAGCAACATCTTTTGTAATAGGAACGCAGAACGGCGACGACAAGGTAAGGGTTAACGCAAATGCTTACATACAGTTCCAGTCACATTCCTATGACATGCACAAGTCCGGCGGAAATATCGGACACGGCGGTGTGATAAGTGCAATGAGCAAGGACGAAATTGTAGCAGACCTGACCAAATCCTTCGAGCAGGTCGGAAACAGCGACGCCTTCGCTTATCCATACGGAGATTACACCGACACTGCACTCGAAGCCGTTGAAGAATCGGGAGTCCTCGTTGCTTTTACAACTGAAGGCGGAAAAGTCGAGGTCGGAGAAGACTATCGCAAGCTTCCGAGAGTAAGAGTTTCGGGCGGAAATAGCCTGCAAAGCTGGATTGATTCACTCTAATATTTTGTGATATAATAGCGGTTAACATAAAAAAGAAAAGAACAGAAAAAATAACAAAAAAATAATAGAAAAGGAGCGTGAAAGAAATATGGCAATAGTCTTGAAAGAACCATCAAGAACATTTAATGAGTACCTACTCATCCCAGGTTATTCAACAACCGAGGACAGACCTGAGAATGTAAGCCTGGTAACACCTGTAACCAAGTACAAGAAGGGTGAGAAGCCTGCGATAAGCATGAACATTCCTCTTTGCTCGGCGGTAATGCAGGCTGTATCCGACGACAACATGGCAGTTGCTCTCGCAAAAGAAGGCGGAATTTCCTTTATTTTCGGGTCCCAGTCAATCGAGAGCCAGGCAGAAATGGTCAAGAAAGCTAAGAGCTACAAGGCAGGCTTTGTACCAAGTGACTCGAACTTAAGACCTGACCAGACACTTGCAGATGTTGTCGAGATGAAAGAGAAAACAGGGCACTCAACCATCGCAATCACCGACGACGGAACTCCAGACGGAAAGATTCTCGGTATTGTCACAAGCAAGGACTACAGAATATCAAGAATGGATCCTGAAACAAAGATTTCCGAATTCATGACTCCTTTCAAAGATATGGTATATGGAAAGGAAGGCATCAGCCTGAGCGAGGCTAACGATCTTCTCTGGGATCACAGAGTTAATCAGCTTCCTATCATTGACGAGAACCAAAGACTTACAGCTTTCGTTTTCCGTAAGGACTATGAGTCGCACAAGGACAACCCTAACGAACTTCTTGACGCGAACAAGAGATACGTTGTAGGTGCTGGAATAAATACAAGAGATTACAAGGAAAGAGTGCCTGCTCTTCTCGATGCTGGAGTAGATATTATGACAATCGACTCATCAGAAGGGTATTCAGAGTGGCAGGGACTTACTCTCAAGTGGATAAGAGATACATACGGCGACAGCGTTAAGGTCGGCGCAGGAAACGTCGTAGACGCAGACGGCTTCAGATATCTTGCAGATGCAGGTGCAGATTTCGTAAAAATCGGTATCGGCGGTGGTTCTATCTGCATAACAAGAGAACAGAAGGGTATCGGCCGTGGACAGGCGAGCGCAGTTCTCGAGGTTGCCCAGGCAAGAGACGAGTACTTCAAGGAGACAGGAATTTATATTCCTATCTGCTCAGACGGCGGTATTGTCTACGATTATCATATGACACTTGCACTTGCAATGGGCGCTGACTTCATCATGCTCGGAAGATATTTTGCAAGATTCGACGAGTCCCCATCGGCTAAGCTGATGGTTAACGGCAATTACGTTAAGGAGTACTGGGGCGAGGGTTCATCAAGAGCTCGTAACTGGCAGAGATATGACCTTGGCGGAGACGCAACAATGAAGTTCGAGGAAGGCGTTGATTCATATGTTCCATATGCAGGATCCCTTCACGACAATCTGAATCAGTCACTGATGAAGGTTAAGTCAACAATGTGCAACTGCGGAGTTAGAACAATTCCTGACCTCCACAAGAATGCTAAGCTGACGCTTGTTTCGGCAACAAGTATCGTCGAGGGTGGAGCACACGATGTTATCCTCAAGAGCAGTTCGCCGGTGAGATAGAAATTTAATCAGAGCATTATAAAGATAAGGATAGCTGTGCTTGAATGTATGACGGCGCTTCGGCCAGATGTGAAGTTCGTAGTCGAAGAGTCCGGAGAGATTTACAAAATCGCGCACTTGATAAATGAGTGCGCTTTTTTTGTGAGGGCACAATTACACATAAGGACGACTGAATGAATATTTTTACAAGAATAGCAAACGAATTAAAGATCAAAGAAGAACAGGTAACAAGGACGGTAGAGCTGATCGATGACGGCAATACCATCCCTTTCATTTCCCGTTACAGGAAGGAAGTGACGGGCGGTCTGAATGACGAGGTCCTGAGAGACCTTTCGGATAGACTTAGCTATTTAAGAAATCTCGAAGAGCGAAAGCTCGAAGTAACAAGGCTCATCGAAGAGCAGGGCAAGCTCACAGAAGAACTCAAGGAGGAAATCGAAGAGGCAGAGGTCCTTCAGAGAGTTGAGGACATCTATAAGCCTTACAAGAAGAAGAGAGCAACAAGGGCTTCAAAGGCTAAGGAAAGAGGCCTTGAACCGCTTGCGAAGATAATACTTGATCAGAAACTCGAGTCGGGCACCTGCGAGGATGTTGCAAAAGAATACATCCACATAGATGAAGAGACGCCTGAACTTTCTGTACCCGACGAAGAATCGGCGCTTGCAGGAGCAGGCGATATCATCGCGGAGATAATCGCAGACGATGCCGACATCAATGGTGCAATCAGGACCAAAACAAGCAAGACAGGGCTTTTCGAGACTCGTGCTGTCGACCCTGAGGCGGAGTCACCTTACGAGAGGTATTACGAATCAAGCGAGGGCATTGCCAAAATTCCTAATCACAGAATACTTGCGATCAACCGCGGTGAGAAAGAAGGCTTCATCAAGGTTAAGACCGTAGTCGACCAGACTATGATGGAAGATTTAATCGCAGGCGAATATATCAGCAATCGTCAGAAGAATATTTTCAAGGAGCTTCTCGAAGCGACGATAGACGATTCGTACAGAAGACTCATCGCGCCTTCCATCGAGCGAGAGATAAGGTCCGCACTTACCGAGAGAGCTGAGGATGATGCGATAAAGATTTTTGCACAGAACACAAAGAACCTTCTTATGGTGCCTCCTGTAAAAGGAGCGAGGATTATCAGCATAGATCCCGGATACAGAACGGGCTGTAAGGTGGCGGTTCTCGATGAGACGGGAAAGCTTCTTGCACACACTACAATCTATCCGACTGCGCCAAAGAATGATGTTGACGGCACGAAGAAGACGCTTTTGCAATTTGCGAAGAAATACGACATCAACACGATCGTTATCGGTAACGGAACAGCAAGCCGTGAGACCGAGGAAGTTGTTGCGGATTTTATCAGGGAAAGCGGGCTTAAGATTCGTTATACAATCGTAAATGAGGCAGGCGCTTCTGTCTATTCGGCATCGAAGCTTGCAAGCGAGGAATATCCTGACCTTGATGTAACGACAAGAGGCGCTATGTCGCTTGGAAGAAGACTTCAGGACCCACTTGCGGAGCTTGTCAAAATCGACCCAAGAAGCATTGGCGTCGGCCAATACCAGCACGACATGGACCAGAACAAGCTCAAGTTCGCGCTCGGAAATGTTGTAGAGGACTGCGTTAACAGTGTAGGAGTCGACCTTAATACAGCAAGTCCGTCGCTTCTTTCGTATGTTTCGGGCATCAATATGGGAATCGCGCGCAATATTGTCGCATACAGAGAAGAGCATGGCCGTTTCACAAATAGAAAAGAACTGCTGAAGGTCGCAAAGCTCGGGCCTAAGGCGTACACGCAGTGTGCGGGTTTTCTGAGAATCAGCGGAGGAACAAATCCTCTCGATAATACTTCTGTTCATCCTGAATCCTACGAGACTGCCGAGAAAATTCTCAACAAGGTGGGTCTCAAGCTGTCAGAGCTTAGCGGTGGAGTGCCGGACATAGAGGCAAGGCTTGGCTCCGCAATGGGCGGGCTTGGCATATCGGAGCTTGCAAAGGAGCTTAATGTGGGCGTGCCTACCATCAAGGATATTATCGAAGAAATCAAAAAACCAGCGCGAGATCCTCGTGAGGACGCACCGGCTGTCGTGTTCAGAAATGATGTCAGAAGCTTCGAGGATCTGAGAGAAGGCATGGAGATGACAGGCACAGTCAGAAATGTAGTTGACTTCGGTGCTTTTGTGGACATCGGAGTAAAACATGACGGTCTTGTCCATATCTCAGAACTTTCGGATAAATTCGTTAAGCATCCTATGGACGTCGTTGCCGTCGGAGATACCGTCAAGGTTAGAATCATCTCGATAGATACGACAAAGCAGAGGGTAGGCCTTACGATGAAGGGCTTATAATAGTATAATCGGTTTTTGCGTAAGATTGCGTAAGATTGTTAATTTTTTTGCATAAGAATGCTTGAATATTTAATGAGATAGTAGGAAAATATCTATATGAATTTCGACATTATTAAAGGCATTTTCATAAGGGACGTCAAACGACTGCTACACAATTGGGTTGCTGTAGTGGTTGTTTTGGGTATAAGTTTTCTCCCTGCCCTGTATGCATGGTTCAACATAGGGGCGAATATGGACCCTTATGCGAATACAGGAAACATCAAAATCGGTGTAGCTATTTGCGACGAGGGCGCAACATCTGAGCAGACGGGCGATATAAATATAGGCGATATGATTGCTGAAAAGCTCGCGGATAATGATCAGCTCGGCTGGTGCATCGTAAGCAAGCAGGATGCTCTTGACGGAGTAAAGGACGGAGAATATTACGCATCGATAGTCGTGCCTAAGAATTTCAGCAATCAGATGCTGAGTTTCATTAGCGGTGAGGTCGGGAAGCCTTCGCTCAAATACTATGTAAATGAGAAGAAGAATGCCATTGCACCTAAGGTTACAGATACAGGCGCAAGCACACTTCAGACCATGATCAATCAAACTTTTATGATGACAGCCTCTGAAGTTGTAAGTGAAGTATTAGTTGAATTCTCAGGCAATGCAGTAGAGGAAATAGGAAACTCTCAGTCACAGGTAATCAGAAACCTCGAGCAGGTAAAGACTTTAATTACAGATTATAAGAAAGTAAATAATGGTGCAAGAAAGTCGATCGCTTCTGGAAAGAGGGAACTTGCGGAGGGACAGAAGTCTCTTACAACAGCAAAGCAGAATCTCTCCGGCCAGGCCGCTTTTCTCGGATCTGAACTTACAAGAATGAATACCATACTTGGCAAGATGAGCAAGAACCTCGATAGCGCCGACACTGTCCTGCAGAAATCAAATAAGAGCCTTACAGATGTAAGCTCGCAGGTAGATAGTACAGAGGCGGATATTCGTGCTATACAGGGTCTGACTGTCGTGGAGAAGCTCAAGGAGATTAGCGACCTTGATCCTGAGAAGGTCTCGGACTTCATGGAGTCACCTATTGAGGTTAAGAGCAAGACGGTATTCCCTGTTAAGAATTATGGTAGCGGAATGACTCCGTTCTATACAATGTTGGCTATCTGGGTTAGCGGACTTGTACTTATAGCAATCATGCATCTCGAAGTTGATAGAGAGGGCTTTGAGGAGGCAACTCCTAATGAAGCCTTCCTCGGAAGATGGCTTCTATATATTGCAATTGGACTTGTTCAAGCCATCATTATTTGCCTTGGAGATTTGCTCCTTCTACGCGTTCAGTGCAAGCATCCTGTCTTGTTCTGCATAACAGGACTTATTGCAAGCGTCTGCTTTGTAAGCACAATCTATGCTCTTGCCGTAGCCTTTAGGCATATCGGAAAGGCACTTGCGGTAATTCTTGTAATACTGCAGATACCGGGCTCTTCGGGCACATATCCGATCGAACTTCTCGGATCGTTTTTCCAGAAAATCAACCCAATACTTCCTTTCACATACGGAATTGATGCGATGAGAGAGGCCATAGCCGGACTCTATCGTTTTGACTACCTACTGAACCTTCTGGTGCTTTTCGTTTTCACGGCAATAGCGATGTTCATAGGCCTCGTTGTCAGAAAGGCGATGCTCAATTTGTGTATGGTATTCGATGTTGAGCTTGGCAAAACAGGGCTTATCGAGACTGACGATATCGGCCAAAGATATGAGTACAGGAAGTTCAAGGTAGCCGAGAAAATTCTTATGGGCGATGAGAACGCTAAGAAGAAGGTTGAAGAGGCAAGGATTCGCTTTGAGGAGAAATATCAGGAAAGAGCGGGACGTGGAATTCTGCTTATGATTACGATTCCTCTGCTTCTGATGGCACTGATGTTCTTCTTGAAGTCTAAGATGGTAATGCTGACGATTTGGATTATCACCTTTATCGGGCTTGATGTATATCTGATCGTGCTCGTATACATCCATAGAAGGAACGAGGAAACGATGGGAGGTGACGAAGAAAATGATTAGATTTCGTAGGTCTCTCCGTAATATTAAACAGATTATAGTAGACGATTTCCACGCTTACAGCGACAATGCTATTGCATGGGTAATAATTGTCGGGCTCGTTTTCATTCCTTCCTTATATGCATGGTTCAATATCAGCGCAAGTTGGGACCCATACAAGAACACAGGCAATCTGAAGATTGCGGTTGCAAATACTGACGAAGGATATGTAGGCGACCTTAGCACAATAGAAGTTAACTTCGGTGAAAGGTTGACCTCGGAGGTCAGAGCTAATAATAAATTCAAATGGATAGTAACTGATAAAGAGGAAGCCCTTGATGGTGTAAAGTCTGGAGAATATTATGCTGCAATTATAGTGCCTAAGGACTTCAGCAAGGACATGATGAGCCTTTTCTCAAATAACATCAAGCATTCGGAGATTATCTATTATTCGAACGAGAAAGAGAATGCCATTGCGGGCAAGGTTACTGTAAAAGGAGCCGACGCTATTCAGCAAAGCATCAACGAGGTTTTCAATAAGACCATAATACAGGTTGCAATGGACGTCTTAAACGACCTCACCGCGGATGACGGCGAGCTTAACATGGAGACAGCCAAGAGCTTAGTTAACAGCATGGATAAGGTATGTATTCAGCTTGAAGCACTACTAGCAAGCTGTGCGACCATGAGCTCTGCGTTAGATACGATAGCAGGTAGCTTCGATACAAGCGCAAACATCGGTCAGGGTATGGAGGAATTCACAAAGGATGCAAAGGAAGCTATCGAGAACATAGATGTAGACGAAATAAAGGCTCAGGCAGACAAACTGCCAGATGGTCCTACAAAGACAGAATTGCTAGCGAAAATAAGCCAGCTTGAAGGCCTCAAGTCAGGCACTTCTACTGCACTTGATGGGCTGAAGAGCGCAGGAGCAAGCCTTGATACAGCAATGAAGGCATCGCAGAAATCTGTTGCAGAGCTTGCGGTCTGCATGAAGAGTACAACTAAGGCGCTTGAGAATTCAAAGAACTCGCTTGAAAGAACAAGAGATAAGCTCAATGAAGCCTTGGAATCTGAAGATATGGAACTTGTTAAGAAGATTCTGAACGAAGATTCCGATGAACTGAGCAGTTTCCTTTCTGCGCCAGTTAACCTTGATACCAAGAAGGTATATCCGGTAGAGAATTACGGCTCTGCAATGACACCTTTCTATTCATCACTCGCAATATGGGTAGGTGGAACAATTCTTGCTTCAATGCTTCATGCAGGATTGACAGAAGAAAGACGTCGCAAAATGAAGAAGCTCAAATATCACCAGGAATACATAGGGCGTTCCGTATTGTTTATAACAATCGGACTTCTGCAAGCACTTGTAATTTGCTGTGGAGACCTGTGGTTCCTCGGAATACAGTGCAAGCATCCGTTCCTGTTTGTTCTGGCAGGCCTGGTATCGTCATTTGTTTTCGTCAACATCGCCTACATGCTTACAGCTTCATTTGGTGATGTCGGCAAAGCGATATGCGTAATACTTCTGGTTATACAGGTTGCGGGCTCAGGAGGAACCTTCCCAATCGAGATGGAGCCGAAGGTCTTCCGTATGCTGTATCCCTTCCTGCCGTTCGCACATAGCATGACGGCCATGAGAGAGAGCATCGCAGGCTGTTACGGATATACATATGTTACTGAATTGCTGATACTCTTAATCTATTTCTTGATTTCACTTGAAATAGGACTTGTCTTCAGAAATCCGATTATAAAGATGCAAAAAAGCCTCAAGAAGAAGCTTGAAGACACCAAGACAATGGGTTAATTAAATCTAAGAAAAGAACAGACATAATAAAGGGGAGGACAAAATCCAATGAAAATCGCAATCACTTACGAAAACGATATGGTATTCCAGCATTTCGGACACTGCGAGCAGTTCAAGATCTACGAAATAGACGATGACAATACCATTCTTTCAGAGGAAGTTATAGCAACAGAGGGCACAGGCCATGAGGCTCTTGCCGGCTGGCTTGCTGACAAAGGCATAGATACAGTTCTTTGCGGAGGAATGGGAGATGGCGCAAAATCAGCTCTTGATTCTGCAGGTATAGAGGTAGTGTCCGGAGTCTCCGGAAATGTTGAGCAGGCCCTTGTTGCCTATGTAAATGGAGAACTTGTTTCGGCAGGAGTTAACTGCGACCATCATCACGGAGAACACGACCATCATCACGGAGAAAATGAAGAGGGCTGTAGCTGTGGTAGCGATTGCGGAAGCGACTGCGGTGGCGGTTGCGGTGGTGGCTGTGGTTGTGGCTGTGGAGGTGGAATGCCTCAGGTCATTTACGATGGACCAAATGCCGGCAAGCAGTGTGCCGTTCATTACACAGGAACATTTGACAACGGCGAGAAATTCGACAGCTCCTATGACAGAAATCAGCCTCTCAGCTTCATAGCTGGAGTTGGAATGATGATTCCTGGCTTTGATAAAGCCGTAGTAAATATGGAAGTAGGACAGGTGATAGATATTCACCTAGAGCCTGAAGAAGCCTATGGAGAGAGCAACCCAGACGACATCCTGACAGTTCCAATCGCAGAAATGCCAGGCTCAGAGGATCTTGAGGTAGGACAGCAGGTATACCTTCAGAATCCATACGGACAGCCTGTTCCTGTAAGAGTAACATTCAAGGACGACAAGGATATAACCTTCGACGCCAACAGCGAAATGTGCGGTAAGGCGCTGAACTTCAAGATTGAGCTTATCAGCGCTGAGTAGGGCTTAACGATGCATAAAGAAAAAATCACCGAGATTAGTCTGTAATGGACTCTTCCCGGTGATTTTTTCCGCACTTCCCATTGTTAGAACACGCTATATTATAATGGTTGCGGAAAGTCAAAAGGAGTGGCAGGTGATGAAGAATAAGTAGTAAAAGCCTGCTCTGCCTCGAGGTAATCTGCAAATTCTAGATCTTTTTTGTAGAGATATGAATACAAGTCGCGAAGCTGGGAAAGGGGATACTGTCTCAAGTCCATTCCTTTGACGACATTTCTTGCCTCCTTGTTGTACTGCCCGGCCATATCGGAAATATAGTAGCAACCGAGCAATTCCTTCAAATCCTCAAAAACATCCATTTTCTTAATCCTCAGTCATTCTATTTCTTTGAAAGCAAAGGATGGTCAAATAATAATCCGCCATCTTTCGGCTTTCGTGGAGTTCCACACTCCATTAAAAAAGACGGACTAAAGGCTTAAATTTACGGATAGTTACGACAATTTCTTTCGAAGATTACACATTATTTTGACTGCGGAGAATCCCAAAGTCCTACCGCCGTCAGCTTATCCATGTTACTGCGCTTAAGCTCCATTGACGAGTGCACGTATCTCTCCAAAGTAATGGTTGTCGTTGAGTGCCCCAGAACCTCGGACAAAGATTTAATTTCGAAACCAACTTCCACGGCTCTTGTTGCGAAGGTGTGCCTCAATGTATGTGCGTGAACACCCTCAAGCCCGCACTCCTTTGTATATTTCTCAATACGATATTGCAAGGTGCGAGGCTCCATGTATTTCTCCGTTCCGGTGAGAACATACGCATTATCATTTTCTACTGCAAAGCGTTGGCACAGCCTAACAGCCCGCTCGGTAAGCGGAATCGTCCGCATGGAAGTACCGCTCTTTGGTGCACCAATTACAATATGGGTGTGCGCTTCCCCAGTCTTTTCGGCATCATGCAGTCGCTGTAATGTTTCGGTAATGCGGATTGTCTGTTCCTTCAAATTGATATTCCCCCATTTAAGCGCACACATCTCTCCGATACGAATGCCCGAGTCAAGCATCAGAAGCACGGCAAACTTGCATTCATCCATGTTTTCGAGAAGATATTTGACAAATCGCTCCTGCTCATCTCGGCTGAGCACTCGCATCTCCTTGCGAATCTCCCTCGGATATTTGATTTCCACCGTCGGGGCAGTCCCAGGAAACTGCGAGGAGATGTATTTAAGTATGCTGTGCAGTACGACCAGAATGTCGTGTGCCGTCTTGACGGCAAGCTTCTCCTTGAATAAAAGTTCCCTGGTGAAGTCGTCTACGACTCCGGTTGTGATACCAATAGGAAAACACCCGCCCAGCTTAGGCTTGATGTGCTTCTCGAGCACGGTATCGTACTTGATGTAGGTCGATTCTCTGATGCTGGATTTACGAAGGCTGAGCCACTCGTCACAGTAGAAAGCAAATCTGTGGCGAGAGCCTGCCTGCGGAATAGGCCTTCCGTCCGCAACTGCGGACTTGAACTTCGCGACCTTTTCCTTTGCCTCCTTGTAAGTCTTGCCATAACAGAAGCCGTATTTGATTTTGCCTGACAACTCGTACCCTTTAATGTACCGGGCTTCCCATCGTCCGTCTTTTCTCTTGAAAATGTTTTCGCCCTTTGCCATTGTTAACACCTCCGTTCTTTTGAGTGTATATTTGCAATTTTTCTGACTGCCTATTTGACTGCGGAAAAAATACAAATCAAGGAAAAGCCCAGCAAGCACCTCCCGTCCTCATTTCTTGCGCTTTCGGACCTATTCTGAAAATTTTGTAAAATTGTCCCCAAAAAGGAAATTTTCCTCTTGCTTTTACTCAAACACAGTGCTACAACTAAGTTGTTCAATATATAGCTTTACTTTCGCAGAGTGTGGAACTCCACGAAAAATTTATGCCGTGATTACAAGAATCACGGCCTTTTTTATTGGGGAAATGGGAAAAAGGCCTCGCCGTATGCCACAGAAAGACCTCTAATATTATTTCTCCTTTATTCAATTGTTATTACACGCAACAATTATGCTCCAAGTCGCACCTTTGTACAGTGTCTTTTCTGTGATTTTATTGAGAAGCTTTATGCTATTGAAATTATTCCCGGTAACTCTTGCCTTTTCGCCAAGGCTAAGTAGCCCTTGCAAAAGTTCTGGGGGTATGCTAATCTGATAAAAATACTGATTCATCAAATGGTCAGTGTTTACACTTAGACAACCACGACAATTGAATAGGGCAAAACTGCCAAAAGGCAGTGACGCAAAGCTATAGGGCCTGAAACCTGCCAAAGGCGGGCATGGCAGCCAGTTGCAAGAACACGAATGTATACGGCTAGCTTTGCATAGCCGTTTTTTGTTAGCTAAGAACCTAATAGGCATTCACTTAGACTTATCAAGACTTATTAAGAAAGGAGCAAATTATGAAGAAACGCAACATGAGCCTTATCCTGGCACTCGCATTGATTATCTGCCTCGTTCCGGCAACTGCATTTGCAGATAATACAGCAGTGCCAAGTGAAGTCACAGATCTTGTGACAATTAGCAAAGACACGACTATTACTGGCACCGTCGATGTTAAGGGCAGTGGCAAAATTATTGTAAAAAAAGGCGCAATGCTGACAATTGATAAAGGCGCTACGCTCAACCTTCTGGGTAGCAATCTCACATACAATGATGCAGCAACTACCAGTAATCGCATTCTGCAAATAGAGAAAGGCGCATATCTAAATATTTATGGCACTGTTCAGACTAAGTTCCATGACTTCAGCGATATCCTACAGCTTGGCACAATGTGGATTGACAAGACTGCAGTTATCGATCTTGGCACAGGTGCTTCTACAGCTACCGCATCCAAACTCTGCACCTATTTTGGCGAGGGCGGTTTCGTCACATTAAGCGGTGATAACGTTTATATTGCGCAAGTTCCAAATGACAGTACGGATATTACTAAGGGGTACACTTATACTTTGTTTGGTGGTACAGCTACAACACATAGAGTAAATCAAGGAAGTGGTGAAGTTCCATTTAAAATCTATGGCAATGACGAATTTATTATCGAATATGGCGCAGTGCTTGATGCATCCGATGATAGCAGCAACAACCCAACATTTGCTCTTGATGACACCAGTGCAAGCAAAACTCCGCTTACTATCTACAACGGCGCTAAGCTTATAGCAGATAGCGAAGTACTGTCAGCTGTATTTGGCAAGGAAGGTAATCAGAAGATTACTTCGGGCACATACACCGCAGACCCAACCTCTTATATTGACACAGAGAATTGCAAGGTAGATGATAATGGAGACGGCACATGGACAGTTGAGCCTATGAAAGGCTATATCACAAATATTGATATTAAGTTTGCAGAGCCTTCAATCGGCAAGACCCCTGCCAGCACATACACATGGACAGTGAAGCCTGAAGGTAGCGCAACCGTCGGAGAGACAGCTTGGTTTAAGATGTCTAAGGAGAAATATGAAGACCCAGATACAGAATATGATCTTGAAAAAGTAGGCGAGAATGAAAAGTTCCAGAAGGACTACTACTATGTATTTGCAACTTACTTTGCGCTTGGTGATGGTTACGGGGCATCCTATGATAAGCTCACCGTTACAGTTAATGGCAAGGAAGCCGAAGAAGTATTTGTTGTTAAAATAAAGAAAGGTGACAAATATATAGATGCTGTCGAAGTTGATATGACCTACGGCCCACTCACCGAAACAGAGAAGGCAAAAGCCCCTGCAACAGGCGACAACAATGAGCTTGGAATCTTCGCAGTAGCAGGCCTCATCTCCGCAGTAGGAGTTGCGCTTCTGCTGAGAAGAAAGCAGAGCATGTAATTGCGATAGGCAATAAGCTAAGCAACAATCCTAATAAATTTCTACGAAAGGCACCCGCCAGTCGGGCGCCTTTTCGCTTGCAAAAGTTCTAGGCTGGATGTTATCATTGAAATAGTACGAGAAGGCTGTGCCTTCTATCAATCGCGAGAATAAAAAAACACGGAGGAAGAAATGAAAAAGAAATTAGTAAGCATACTTCTGACAATGCTTATGGTATTCTGCGCTGCACCTTTCGTAGCGTTCGCAGGTAGTGTGGATACTTCGACAACAACGGAGACAACCTGCAACCACGAAGCAGCAATCGGCAATGTGCATTATGATACATTGAATGAAGCTCTAATAGCGGCAAGCGATGGAGATACAGTAACCGTATTGAAGGATATAACTCTCACTGCATGGTTGGACAATATAGAAGGAAAAGAAGTTACATTAAATTTGAATGGCAAAACCATTACTGCAGAAAAAGAGGAAGTATTCTTCATTACGAAGGGTGGAAAATTAAATGTTACTGGTAGCGGAGAGGTAAAAACAACCGCTGAAAAACCAGGACTGTTCTCCATGCGTGGGAATGCTACGGATGACCCTACGAAAACATCAAGCCTAACCATCAGCAAGGATGTCAAAGTAACTGGAGGAGAGAAGCTTGTTTTTATTGATGAAGCAAAGGTCGACGGTGTTCTCAAGAAGTGCAGTTACAACGTAAAGGTCGACATTTTTGGAACGCTAAATGGTTATGAAACGATATATGTAAATGGAAATATTGCAGCAACTAGCGGAAATGTTCCAGAAATAACTCTGCATAGCGGTGCAAAAATTAAAGACACATCTGAATATGGAATATATCTGGCAGGGTATGCGAAAACAACCATAGAAGATGGTGTAAGCATTGAGGCACCAAACGGAAATGCTATTTCAATTGCAGCCGGCGAACTGACAATCGATGGTGGTACATTTAAATCTGGCAAAACCCTAGGTTATGTTGAAGGATCTGGTGGCTCGATTGACTTCGAAACATGTTGCGCGCTTTTTGTTAAACAGCATACAACAAACCTGCCACTGAAGGTTACTGTTAACGGCGGTACATTCGAAGCGGCAATGCCATTTTATCAAGCAACAGGTCAGAGTGGAACCAGCGCTGCACCTGATAAGATTCAATTAAGCATCACGGACGGCACATTCACCTCGACATCAAGTGAGAGCGGTGCTGCAGCAGTAAAATCAGCTGACAAGACTGGATTCATCACTGGCGGTACATTTTCAACTGATCCGACTGCATATCTTGCAGAAGGCTACCAGGATCTTGAGAACAAAGACGGCACATGGACAGTTGAGCCTAAGACACTCACAAGCATTGC
>CAVAIH010000027.1:0-15960 GCA_963588675.1 Sphaerochaetaceae bacterium
TCTCGGGCTACAGGCTTATCGCGGCCTCAAGTGCCACCTGCATCATATCATCGAACGACGACTGGCGCTCCTCTGCGGTGAGCCTTTTCTTCTGCGTGAATGAGTCGGAAATCGTCAGCATACACGCCGCGTGTTTTCCAAGCACATTTGCATTATGGAGCAGTGCGAAGCTCTCCATGTCAACGCAATAACAGCCTCTGTCCTTGTAGAGTGACTCGTAATCGCAGAGGCCCTCTTCATGGTAGAAAACATCGCAGGAGTGCACGCGACAAGGTGTGACCTTCGTGGACAAATTCTTCGCTGCTTCTGCGATTTTGCCGTTCAGCATTGCGCTTGGATAAAGTATATCATCATCGACGTTTGCCTGCACCTTTGCGTATGTGGATTCGCTCCAGACGCTATCGGCAAGGACAATGTCCAGCATATCCAACTCATCGCAGTATGCGCCGGCACTTCCGATGCGGATGATGTGGTCGACATCGTAATTCTTGAAAAGCTCATATGAATAAATTCCCATGCTCGGCATTCCCATGCCCGAACCCATAACGGAAAGCTCCTTGCCTTTGTGGGTGCCGGTGAAGCCGAACATATTTCTTACGGTGTTAAAGTGGTGTACATTGTCAAGGTATTTCTCTGCGATGTATTTTGCGCGGAGTGGGTCTCCTGGCATCAATACGGTGCGCGCGATTTCTCCTCTTTCTGCTTGGTTATGCGGTGTAGCCATACTCGTCAACCTCCTATTCTAATTAGTCATAGACATTTCTTCAAAGGCAGTATCTTCTCTTCAGAGCCCTCATATTCAAATATACTTCTTCATTGACAGAATATTCTTGCCTTCAGAATATTCGTATTCCATTTCGTCCATATTTTTCTTGACCATATAAATCCCAAGTCCGCCGATTTTGCGGTCCTCTGCCGAGAGCGTCGTGTCGGGGTCTTCCTTCTCGAGAGGATTATATGGCACGCCCTCGTCGATAAAAGTAAGCGCTATTGCCTTGCGGGCGCTCGACTCTGCGGCATGCGCATCCGCCCCCGCATCGTCCGCCTTCGAGGTCTGCGAGTCTGGGGCATCCGCGTCTGCGTCCTCGAATTCCACCCTAATCGTCGCTTCTCCGACAGAATCAACGGAATCGGCGGAATCGCCAGAACCTGCGGAATCGATAGAACCGATAGGATTTCCGGAATCTCCGTAGGCGTAGTGGCAAATGTTACTGAAAATCTCGTCAATGGCGATATCGATTTGCATTTGCACTTTCATCGGACAGTCGCAACTATCGAGAAAGTCGTCTACGAAGTTCGTAACAGTGCCTAAATTATCTACAAGAGCTTTTACAGTTATCTCGTTCATAGACTAGCCCTCCATTTCTTTCACATACTCAAGACAGAGCATCGTGATGTCGTCGAACTGCTCTCTACTGCCGACAAAGGCGTCTATGTCGCTCTTCACGATTTCCAAAGTCTCCTTTGGATCAGCGTCAGCACAGCGCTCGTTCAGAACTTTGCTCAGGCGATCCATTCCGTATAAGCCGTTGTTCACATCGGTTGCTTCCGTAACACCGTCTGTATACTGGAAAATCTTGTCGCCCACGTTCAGCTGAATCACATGCTCTTTATATTTAATATCCTCCATGCCGGCCAGAACGAAGCCCGGCTTGATCTTGTACGCCTCGTATTCGCCGTTCTTGCGATAGACGAATGGCATTTCGTGGCCCGCATTTACATATCTGAACTCACCTGTCGCAAGGTCAAGCACGCCCTCGAACGCGGTGATGAACATGCCGTTGTCGTTCGACTCGCAAAGTATGTTGTTGACCTCTGTGAAAACCTCGCCCAGATCTCTTCCAGGCTGAGTGTGGTCTTTGATCAAGGTCTTGCCGATGACCATGAAGAGTGCTGCCGGAACTCCTTTGCCCGACACGTCGGCCATGACGATAGCAAGGTGCCTGTCGTCAACCATGAAGAAATCATAGAAATCTCCGCCGACTTCTTTGGCAGGTGTCATCGTCGCATAGATGTCTATCTCGTCTCTGTCTGGAAAAGCAGGGAACAAGCAAGGTAGCATGGAGAGCTGGATCTGAGTAGCGATGTTCAGCTCCGTCGCAATACGCTCCTTATCTGCAGTCACAGATGCGAGATTTACCATGTATTCATCAAGCTCGCCAACCATGTTTCGGAAAGAAACTGCAAGCGCGCCGATTTCATCGCCCTGAGGGACTTCCTCTGCCAATTCCTGTATGCGCTTCGAAATATCTCCGTCATGCTTGTCCTCATCTCTTGCATATAACTCCGTGAGGTCAGAAAGGTGCTCAATCGGAGTTGTGATGTTCTTCTCGACATACCACAGGAAGAGAATTACTATGCCGTAAAGCAGGTTGATGGAAATTCCGAGCACCAGATAGATGTAATTCCATACCTTCAGGCGCTCAAGTTCTCCGCCCATAGTCAGCGCGGTATAAGATGCTACGCCGAGCAGAACCAGGAAGATCAGCGTCACCAAGAGAAAACCGAGGACTACCTTTGCTCTGATGGAGATTCTGACGCTCTCGCTGTGAGCAGTCAGTGGCTCCACGGTCTCTGTCGGACGGAAGGTATAAATAAACAGTCCAATGAAGCCCACACAGAGGAAGGCAAGTGCAAGGGAGCTGTTTATCTTGTCTCCGCCACTTGCGAGAGAATAGATGAAATATCCTACGCCGATGGCCGAAATAGCGTATAAAGGCGCGTCCAGCCAGCGCGCGTTCTTCTTAGCTTTCGAGTTGCTCTTCGCGCTATCGCAATTCTCGGCCTGCTCAGCTTTCGCGTCGTCCGAGTTCTCGAGCGCCTCTGACTTCGCTTTACCGCAGTGCTCAAGCGACTCTGGCACAACCGAAGGCAGGTGCAACTTTTTCCAGAAAACCAGCACAGGTATGCCAAGGATGATCGCGAAATCGAAATTGTTGAAGAAGAGCAGTGGGAAAGAAGACGAGAACGACTGGAATCCCGCAGATTCAAATACCAGCGATAGCGATACCGTGGTAACAAATGAATCGATGAAAACGATTATGATGTATTTGACTATTTCTATGACCCTGCTCAGGCGCACCGGATGGATCGCGTCTTTTCCGACACGCAGGGTATACCACAACTTATATGGTATGTATGAATAGAAAAAGTTAGTTATGAAGCCTGATATGCAGATAAAGGCATTGGAGCCTGATATGATATCTGAAATCAGATTTCCGACAGAAATGCCCCATGCAGCCGAAGGTCCGAACTGAATTCCGAACACTATCGGCACCATATTAGCTGGTCTTATCTCTGTCACTCCCGGCAAGAGAGTGAACATGCTACGGAATGGCAAGGCTATGGCAAAGAAAACCACGGCACTGAGTATCATTTGCCACCATGCTTCTTTCTTACGAAAAACAGCAAATATTTCTCTCATATCTTCCATCCATCCTTTCCGGCTCTCGCCAAAGCTAAAGCACCACCATAAAATTATTGAAGCCCACCATCCTTTTATATGAATAGGACTGTGCCATCTTCTTTACCATGAGCAATCCGAGCTCGTTATGATCCTCCTGATGAGAGTCATCCATCAAGTCGTTAAGCGACGCCTCGTGAGATTTGGTTGGATCAAATTCAACTGCGTCATCGCGAATGCGAAGGACGATTCTCTCATCGGGCAGTACCGACACCTTGATGTCGATATAGTTATCTCTTTCTTTGCGAAAGCCCATCTGAATTATATTTACAACAAGTTCCTCCATGCACAGAGAAATTGCATATTGCTTCTTCATAGGTACGTCGTGCTCTTCGCAGAAAAGCTCGAGGTCCGCGGAGATCTGCGGAATTTCTTCGTTTTTGTCCTGTATAAGCACCTGATAGCAAGGCCCCTCTTGCACATTCTCGGCTGGAATCAGAAGTAGCTTAGATTCCCCTTCCTTGCGGTAGAAGTGCAAGAAACAAAGAAGAGCCAGCAGTGTCGCTATATCCGTAAGCACAAGGCCCACATAGACGCTGTAGCTTCCAAGCGATGTGGTTTTGACCAGAAGCAGAATAGTAGGTATAGGGAAAATCAAATTATTGCAAAGCGCAATGAACATCGCAGCGCCGGCATGTCCTGTGCATCTGTAGAACGCCCCCAAGTAGGCAATCACGCCTGCCGAAACGCAGAAAATCATCTGAATGCGAATCGCCATCTCCGTCATACCGCGAAGCTCTGGCTCCACGCCGAAGATCATGCAGATCACTGGTGTGCAAAGCTCCATCACCGCCGTCAATCCGAGTGCAATCAGCACCATGGTCTTTAGCGACACCTTAACTGTTCGACGCAGATTATCGATCTCTCCTTCTCCCTGATAGACGCCGAGCATTGGCTGTATCGCGCCGTTGACGCCGTCATAGAAGGAGTAAAGGAATGTAATTAAGTATTTAACTACAGCATATACGCCTACAGCACGCTCTCCGCCAGTAACGGCAAGTGTATTGTTAATCACAACAGTAAGCACCACCTGGAAAAAGAAAATCGTAGCTGCAGGTAGCCCGGGTCTCGCCATTTCGCGGACAGTAGCAAAGGACCAACAGCCTTTTTTCGTCAAATGGAAACTGCTATTTTTCTTATACAGCTTAAGCCCGGACAGAACGCAGATCAGCATCTGCGATGTAACTGTGCCGAGAGCAATGCCGGCGATACCAAGATCCAAGAAAAGTATCATCGAAATACTCGAAGCCAGATCCCACACACCGCCTGTAAGCACGCAGAACATAGAATATCCTGGCTTGCTGTCGTTGCGAAGGAATGTGAGCTGAATCGGTGCCAGAATCATGAAAGGCATTCCCAGAATAAGAATTCCGATATATATGCGAGCGGAATCCATGCCTGCACCAGGCTGTCCGCCAAGAAGCAGTAGCAGTGGGTCTAGGAAAATCGTTCCCAACACAGCAGATATTATGCCAAGGGCAAGCGCCGAAATAAGAGCCGTAGTGAAGACCTGATTACAGCGCACCCTGTCTCCCTGTCCCAAGAGATTAGAGAGCACAATTCCAGCGCCTATTCCGAAAATAGCGCCGATGATCAGGACATATATTGTCACTGGCAGAGCCAAGCTCATTGCGATGAAGGCGGAACTATCCAGAAGCTGTCCAGCTACGATAAGATCGGTCATGGAAATAGCCGCAAGCGCCAGTGACGACACCAGCGTAGGGCCAAGAAATTTCAGAAAAGTTCTTTTGATGATTTTTTCCATAATCGTTCTACCACGTAATCTTTCTTAATATATCAGCCTTTGGATGAGGCTTAAGGAATTCCTCCAAGTCCCCTTGATAGCAGAAGCTATTCTCGCGGAACCACATGTCGAGCAGTTCCTTCTCTGATCCTGCGCGTGTGATAGGATTGTCCTCGCCCAGAATATATAACTGCGGTGGGAGGTCCTGATTGTTGCAAAGGTACAGCGCCATTTCCAGCATCTCCGTGAAAACAAGGTCTATCATTCTGTGAGTCAGGCTAATCACTCCGTCGCGATAGAAGTTGACCGGCTTGCCCTCTGCCATTACATATACGTTCTTCTCACGGCCTTCGTAGGTGAAATGATAACAGTTATGCCATTTAGCATTTTCCTGCCCTTCGAAGCTTAAGCTTGGAATCTCTTCTTCCTGCTTCTTGAGGTAGCTCAGCATATGAGAAAATTCCACATCCTTGGAAGAACCGCTTGCGAGATAGAGATTGGTTGCCCGTCCGTCAAGGAAGGCTCTGAACATTTTGTCGGTGAAAGAAGGGCTTCCGACACAGCCTATAACAATCGTATCTGCGTCGAACATTTCCGCAGAGACTTTCGAGTAACCTTTCACGCCTTCTGCCTTTGCAGTTTGAAGCATCCTATAATCTGTGTCATACGCCTTCAGCCTGCAAAATTTTCCCTCAAGCGCCATGCGACAGCTTCGTCCGACAATTCCATATCCTAGTATCAGTACGGTATGGAATGGGAAAAAAGCGTCCGCTTCGTAGAGCATCTGGGCTAATTCTTCGACAATCCGCTGACCGATGAAGATGGATTCCACGTTCATCTTTACGTCAGACCTTGCGACGCTGATGCAAGGATATGCGTAGCGATAGCCTTTCGAATCCATGCTTCTGCGAGTGCCTGATGTGGTCTGCTCAACTACACCTATGATTCGGTCCTCTATGTCTGGTAGGTCGGGGAAGTCGACGAGTAAATCCTTCACGCGCGGAAGCACGTCGAAGTGATAACCGCCATCCTCGATAATAAGTAATTTTTTCCCACTGCGGAGCAAAGGGATAATTTCTCTTCGGAAAGCCTCTTCAAGCAGAACCAAAGTGGCCTCCATGAAATCCGTGCATCCGCCAGCGAATTCCGTCCGATTCTTCATCATGTGATAGACGCCGTCATGCTCCATGCCGTGATAGCACGACCCTTCATATTGCATTGGAATATTCTGATTGCTATAAGGCGGTGTTACGAGTATCACATTTTCAAATAGATCTCTCAGTACATCATTGAAGGAGAAAGTATTATCCATGCAATGATTTATATGCAAAACAACAATGTTTCTCGGCCAGCCTTCCTTTCCTGCCTCGCGGGCAGTCTGTTCCAGCAGTTTCATTCTGCGCTCCTTCCTGTGCGTCTTTCCGCGCTTATCTCTATGCGTCTCTCTCTGCGCGTCTCTCCGCGCGTCTCTCTGCGCGTCTCTCTGCGCCTACTTTTGATCCTCGCTGTGCTCGCCTGCCATCTTAAGCACGAGCTTGTTCGGCGTGCCAGATGCGCCAGCCGAATCAGCTGTGTCGGCTGTGTCGAACGTGTAGTGAGCCTCGGAGGTCATCTTCCGTACCAGCAGAATTGAAATGTCATCCTCGTCTGCCTCCTCCAACGGATTAAAGGATTCTCCGCCATAGACAAACGACAGCTCAATGACATCATCTACTTCGAAATATCCAATCTGCACCAGTATGTCGGTCGAGTGGCGAATGATGTGGTTCTCCACAAGCTCCTCCACTACCAACTCGATGTTCTTGATTTTTTTCTCGGTAAAATAATGCTTACGGCAGAATTCTTCGATGCGTCCGTTCAGCTGGTAGAGGTCGAAGTCGACAGAGCTTATCTTGTACTCCATAGTACGCAGTCTCTTTACGAAAGCCTTGGTCCTCTCCTTCTGCGGATTATTGAAAATCTGATCGGGAGTGCCGTCCTCGTAGACAATGCCCTGGTCCATATAGAAAATGCGGTTCGCAATATCTCTCGAGAAGGCCATGTCGTGAGTTACGACCATCATCGTAAGCCCCTGCTTCGCCAACTCGTGGATAACCGCCTGTACCTCGGCGACCATATTAGGGTCAAGCGCGGATGTAGGCTCGTCGAAAAGAATGATCTCAGGCTTCATCGCAAGGCACCTTGCAATCGCCACACGCTGTTTCTGACCACCGGAAAGCTCGTCCGGATAGGAATATAATTTTTCTCCGAGACCAACCATCTTGAGGTAGCGCACGCCCTCGTCGAAAGCCTCCTGCTTGCTCACGCCCAATATATCCATAGGAGCCATCATTACATTCTCGATGACCATTTTGTGAGAGAAAAGGTTGAAGGACTGAAAGACCATTCCGACCTTACTGCGCACCTTCAAAATATCTGTATTTTTGTCGGTCATATCGGCGCCGTTGATGATGATCTGTCCGGCTGTCGGTGTCTCGAGCATATTGATGCATCGAAGCAAGGTGCTCTTGCCTGTGCCGGATGGCCCGATTACGGAAATTACATCGCCTTGATGAATTTCGGCGTTCACATCCTTAAGAGGTGTAACATTGCCGTATGATTTTTCCAAATGCCTAATCGATATCATTGATGTTTACCCCCTTAACTTTTCTCGGTCTGCGCTTAGGATCTAATTTCTTATCGAAGTATTTCAAGCACGCAATGAAGAGGTACGCGAGGATGAAATACAGAATTGCTGTCACGATCAGCGGGAAGAAAGCCTCGTAGGTTCGGCTTCGAATAATGTCGCCTGCCTTGGTCAAGTCTTCTACGGTGATGTAACCGATGATAGCTGTGCCCTTTACCAGGCCGACAACAGCGCCCTTGTACTGCGAGAACATCTGGTTAGCCGCCTGTGGCAGAGTTATCTTGAAAAATACCTGTCGCTTGTTATATCCCATGGACGAGGCTGCTTCGATCTGGCCCTTGTCGACCGCCGATATGCCGGTGTTCAAAAGGCCCGCAACCACGTTCGCGAAGTCAAGTGTGAAGCCGAAGATGCCGACCCATACCGCCGGAATATCGACGCTCTTAAATACAACGTAATACAGCACCATCAGTATTACTACCAAAGGCATACCATCAAGGAAGGTGCTTATCGCGTTGGAAATTGCATAGACTGACTTCTTCTTGCTTCTAAGTGGGAAGCTTACTGCGAAGCCGAGCAGTGTTCCAAGAATCATCGAAACTATGGAAAGCTCAAGTGTTACGAACAGTCCGTCGCGTAACAACTTCCATCTGCTCTCTTTTATAAAAGTACGATAGAAGCTTGCTTTGATGTCGTCGAAGAAGCCTCCGTCGGAGCTTTCGCCACCGGAGATAACCATGACAGGTCCGCTCTGGTATACGGTGTCTGTAAAATTAACAACATCTGCTCTTTCAGGAGTTACTGTGATGCATCCGGTCGCAATGTCCACTTTTCCGCTCTGTACTGCAGGTATCAGGCCTGAGAATTCAACCGTCTCAAATTCAACGTCGTAGCCAAGATGCTCGGCTATTCTTACCATTAACTCGATTTCGTAGCCAACATGTTCTCCGTCAGCGATATAGGTGAAAGGTTCAACATCGCTACTGCTTCCGACGATCAAAGTTCCCTTGGACGTGTCAGCGTCTGGATCTCTGTCAACAGACTTCTCTCCTTCGCCATCCATCCATTCAGCCTTGAGCTCATCGAGCACGCCCTCTTCCTTGAGGTCAGCTATTGCTTTGTTGATTTCCTCCTGCAGGGCAGGATTGTCCTTGCTGATCATAAAGGCGTAGCTTTCCTCGGACAGCAGGTCAGGGAAATATGTAAGGTCGCCGGCCTCTTTGACCTGCGATTTTACAAGAGGTTCGTCCGTTATGTAAGCGTCTACTTTACCGCTCTTGAGCGCGATTATGCATTCGGAATAAGTCGTGTAATACAGGAAGTTCGAATCTGGGAAGCGCTCCTTGATTGCGGTGTCATACGAAGAACCGCCAAGCATACCGATCGTCTTGCCGTTCAGGTCATCCACGTTGTCGTATTTAACGTCTTCTGTAGCCACTCTGCTCTTCTGAACCATAACGGCAATTTCGGAAACCATATAAGGATCCGACATCAGAATTACTTCCTTGCGTTCATCTGTAACATTGAGGTCCGAGATAACAAGGTCAAGCTTGCCAGACTCCAAGGACGCAACCAGAGCATCATAAGACATTGCCTGAATTTCGACATCTGCATTCAGGTAATATGCCAGCCTGTAAATAAGCTCCAGGTCGAAGCCGGTCAGCTCGTGATTCTCGTCGTAGTAGTTCATAGGCTCTACCAAGCCGGAGGTGCCGACCTTGATGGTTCTCTGTGGATTTTCCGCCGTTGGAATTTCAGGCATTGTCGTATCTGCCTTCACAACCCAGCGGTCGTACATATCGTCTAAAGTTCCGTCCTCTTTGACCTGCGCGATGAAAGCATTTACTTCTGGCAGAAGATCTTCTCTGTCTGGGTTGATGCCAACTGCGATATCCGTTTCGTCAAGCGTGTCTCCCAGAATCGCTAAGTTATCGAGTGCGTCTGACGCAATCGCATACTGCATGTACAACTTGCCGTATACAAAGGCGTCGGATTTGCCGTTTTCTACGGCTAAATAAGCATCCGAAATATCCTTGTTATATACGATCTCCGCGTTAGGGAACATTTCCTCTGCGAGAATCGCTCCTGCCGAGCCTGGATGCACGCTTATGGTATATCCGGCCTGATTTAACTGCTCTACGCTTTCGATTTTGTCCTTGCTACTGCTTCCACAGCCTGAAAGTGTTCCCGCAAGTATTGCGAGAAAAGAAAGGGCCAGCACAACAAGGCTTATGCGAAGTCTTCCTCGGTTGTTCTTCTTATCTTTCATATATTTCTACCCCCGGTATAAGGTTTGATTATGATCTCACTCTGTGTGATGCGGAAAGGAGTTCTTTGCTCAACCACTTCCTTGCATTCCTGCAAGGTCTTGTTCAGCTTGCCTTTGAGCTTAAGCACCGCCTGATATACCTCTTCATCAGATGTGTCAACGATCATAATGAAAGCATCTTCTTCAATCACAAGCCGTCTGATCGCCTGATGCTTCCTAAACTCCATCTTGCTGTACTCGTTGTTAATCGTGTCGATGTCGTACATGAACTCGAGGTTGCGGTCTGCCGCAATATCTAGCTCGTCAGCAAGACGGATCAACGCCGTGAGATAAGGCAGGCAAATCGGCACGCCTTTATCTGTGCGAAAATGGTCGGGATATTCCGTCTTATCCCAAAGATCAATCTTCCGGTGTCCCCTGGAAACCTGCACGATGGCGAACAAGTGCTCGTCGGACGGAATCTCCAGAAGCTCGGCGTATTTTTTTATAAACTCGCCACTGTATTCCTGATGGAAGTCGCGGATGATGTCCGGAATTGCGCGGTCCGGATTGGTCTCGAAATAATCGCCGAAGTTGATGTTCTTGGAAAATTTCTCGTAATCGGCCTTGGATATTCCGATACCGCTGTCGTGAAGATACGCCGACATAAGAAGGACATATATCTCGTCAGCGTTCAACTTCTCGATATTATGAGCAATCAGCTTGTTGCAGAAGTCAATGACCTCCATGGAATGCAGTGCAGTGTGGTCTGTAAAAGTAGGAAAAATGTTCTTGTACTTCGTCAGCATTCGATGCAAACAGAACACGCTGTTGCTGAAAAGGGCGTGCAATTCCGGGGATTCCTTCTTGAGCTTATGTTCACATAAATAATTCGTATCCATATCCAAAACCCTCGTGTTAATTTCCGGCGCGAGATTCGCGGTTCGCGATTCAACCTATTACTCGATTGTCAGAATGTCGGCAAAACCTGTGACTTCAAAAACCTCGGAAATCACTTCGTTAACATTCTTGATAAGCATGCTTCCCTGCTTGTTCATAACCTTCTGAGCTGCAAGCAGAATACGCAGACCTGCCGAGGAGATGTACTCCAATTTCGCAAAGTCGAATACCAGCTCTGCAACGCCGTCAAGCGACTCCTTGAGCTCTGCCTCAAGCGAAGGAGATGTTGTTGTATCAAGTCTGCCTTCTAATTCAATCTCGAGTCTGTTTCCGTCTAAGTTCTTGTTAATAGTCATTTTCTTTACCTCCATGTATTTAAATAATTATTTGATATCGATTTGATTCGCCATTTGTTCTGGCATTGATTGGGCCTTTGCTTGGGCCTTGGGCTATCTGATTCGCCATTTACTTGGCCCTTTGGTTGGCTATCTGATTGCCCATTTGTTCAGGCCTTGATCGGGCCCTTACTTACCCCTTCAGCTCCAGGTAACTTGCGATTCTGGCTGATACATTTTCCTGCAGATTCCGATAGAAGAACTGGTAATCGTACAGGTGGTACACGCCACTTTCGAAGATTGAAAGCACCGGCGGATATTCCTCGCTCGTCACATCCGTAACCTTCAAGGCCCCTCTTACGTCATCTATGTATGCACCAGTAAGCTGTGGAATTTCGCTCGTGATGTTGCCATCGTAGTCCGTAAAACAAGCGCCTTTATTCAGCGACTTGTCAGCAGGCGTTCCGTCCGTTCGCCAATTCAGCGGGTTAATCGCCAGCGTCTTTGTCCCCGCCGGAATGAGCAGTGAATCGCTCACATCTTCGGCCTCGCTGTTGAACGAAACGATAACGCCCACGTCCGTCTCGCCCTGAGCAAATTTCAAATGCTCGTTTTCCTGCAATTCCTCTTCGCTGATGCTCCAGCCGATCGCGTAGCAAGCGACGAGCAGATCTTTTACCTCTTCATCCGCGAAACAATCCTTCAGCAGTCTAATGCACATGTCCGCTCCCTGCGAAAAGCCCGCCAACACGATAGGCCGTCCGTCGTTGTAATTCTCCATATAGTATTCAAAGGCCTGCTTCACATCTTCATAAGCGATCTCCAAATACTGCTCCCTATCCTGGACGTCCATTTGATATACGCTGAGGCCCACCTGCCTGTAATACGGTGCGAAGAACCTGCAATCCGTGTCGTAAATTCCCTTCTCCATGTTGGTCGCCCCGAGGAAGCTCTGCCGAGTCTCCTCGTCGTCCAAGGCCATGTTGCAGTTCTCACTGTCACCGCCGTATACAGTAGGGCAAATGAAAAAAACATCTGCTTCCTTGTCGCTTGTGTCCGTCTCGAGGTACGCCCAGTTCTCCGCCTTGGCATATATGTTCTCCTGCTTGGCGGTGCATCCGCTGAGACACAGCACAGCGATCAGAAGTGCGACTATGGAGAGGCATGTGACTCGTATTTTTCTTGAATGTCTGTATTTAGTTCTGTTCATTTTCTCCTCTTTGCGTTCGATTTGCGTTCGACGTTTTTCGACATTATTCGACGCTTCTCGATATTTTTCGACAATTCTCGACAACGCGTCTGCCCTACAATTAAAAAAAGCCGAAGGCTAGGCGCAGTAAGTCCTGTCTTCGGCGTAAGAAATTCTTAAATTGTTATGGCTTGCGTTTGTCATTGTCTGATCCTCCCTTCGTAATCTTGCGAAAGGGGGAAGGGGGTGATAGTCCCTGCCCTTTAGAAAATATAGTATTAGTTTATCAGAAAAGCGTTGATTATTCAATCAAATGAAAGCTTTGCTGTTAATAATTAAGCAATTCGAATCTGGCTCTGATGGCCCTGAAAATAGCAGAGGATTATCCATTGATGATAAGCAGATGGATAATCCTCTTCATCTTATGTTGTTTCAGAAACCGCAGTGCATTCTGCGGTATATGCTGTATTACTTATTGCACTTTCTGTCGCGGGAAAGTCTTGCGCCTGTAGCGCCGGTTACTGCTCCACATGCGAGAAGCAGTGCGAACCAGAGAG
The DNA here is from genome assembly GCA_963588675.1 of Sphaerochaetaceae bacterium. Lineage (GTDB taxonomy): Bacteria > Bacillota > Clostridia > Peptostreptococcales > Anaerovoracaceae > Crickella. The sequence goes on from CAVAIH010000027.1 coordinate 13,063, forward strand.
CCAAGTTACTGCTGTCGCTATCCCCTGTCTTTGGAGATTTGGAATCGCCTTTTGCGATAAGCAGTGTGAACTCGCCTGTCTTGCCATTTCCGCAGTCATAGGTATATGTAACCTTCTCTGCGTTCTTGTCAATTATCAGCACGCCGTTCTCGACCTTTGCGCCCTTCCAATTTGAAGCCTTGCTTACATCGAAGTTGCCCGGCAAATTCTTAAGATCGTACTTGCCGTTCACAGGAGTAATCGTGTAGACGTTGTTGGCATCGTTCAGATAAAAAAGATTTGTATTCTTGCTTACGTCGAGCGATGTGAGCGCATTATCGTTACATTCCAAATATGCAAGTGCTGTATTATTGCTTACATCAAGTGTTGTAAGAGCATTGTTATAACATGCCAGATCTACAAGTGCCGTATTCTTGCTTACATCGAGCGATGTGAGCTTGTTTTGATCACAGTACAATTTTGTAAGCGCTGTGTTCTTGCTGACGTCGAGTGCTGTAAGCTTGTTGATTCCGCAGTCCAATTCTGCAAGCTTAGTATTATTGCTGACATCAAGTGATGTGAGGCTATTGTCAAAGCAGGACAACACCAAAAGTTCTTTGTTCTTGCTAACATCAAGTGATGTTAGATTGTTCTCATAGCAGTACAGCCACATAAGCGCTGTATTTTTGCCGATGTCAAGTGCTGTAAGCTCGTTTTCGTCGCACCACAAGGTCTCAAGTGCTGTGTTCTTGCTGACATTAAGTGTCGTGAGTTCGTTGCCTCCACAGTCTAGGAATGTAAGCGCCGTATTCTTTTTGACATTAAGTGTCGTGAGTTCGTTGTCTCCACAGTCTAGGTCTGTAAGCTTAGTATTCTTGCTTACATCGAGCGTTGCAAGGCTATCGCTATAGCAACACAAGTGTTCGAGTTCTGTATTCTTGCTGACATCAAGCGACGTAAGGGAGGCAATATTGCAACAATCCAACCATGTAAGAGCTGTATTCTTGCTTGCATCAAGCGTTGTAATGGTGTTGTCGTTGCTGTCGTCTTTGTCCGAGTTAGAGCATATCAATTTCTTAAGCGATGTGAAATATTCGATTCCCGTCAAATCAGCGATTGATTTGTCACTGCAGTTCATCTCTGTTACAACTGCTAATTCAGAAGCGGATAGCTTGTCGTTGTTGTTTGTATCATACTGCTTTACAAAATCACGGAAATTCTCATCAGGGAAGTTAACTTCGTCTATATCCACATATGTCAGAAGCGTGAATGTAACTATTTTCTGCCTTATTCCTTTTTTAGGATGAGTATACTCACAATTATATTTATATGTAACCTCCTCAGCATCAGCGTTAATAGTCAGTATGCCGTCAGTTACGCTTCCGCCATTCCAAGAGCCTGAAACGACCTTGCTTTCATTGAAGCCTTCTGGCAGATTCTCAAGATCATAGCTTCCGTTCACAGGCATAATATTGTAGGTGTTGCCTGTAGCCTGTAGGGTGAAAGAAGTCGCTACACAATTGGTCATATCAAGCGATGTCAGGGAGTTGTTCTTGCATTCCAGACTTGTAAGCTTAGTGTTATTGCTCAAATCAAGTGTTGTAAGAGCATTGTTATTGCAATTCAACTTTTTAAGTGCTGTATTGTTGCTGACATTGAGTGTTGCAAGAGCGTTGCTGTTACAATTCAACTCTTCAAGTGCTGTATTGTTGCTAACATCAAGCGAAGTGAGCTTGTTGGAGCCGCAACGTAATACCTCAAGCGCTGTATTATTGCTTACATTGAGCGATTCAAGCTTATTGGTATGGCAGACCAATCTAGTAAGCGCTGTATTATTGCTTACATTGAGCGATTCAAACTCATTGGTATGGCAGACCAAGTCGTCAAGCTTTGTATTCTCGCTTACATCAAGCGAGGTAAGCTTATTGTTATTACAGAACAAAGTCTCAAGTTCTGTATTCTTTTTGACATTAAGTGAGTTAAGCGCATTTTCGGAACAGTCCAAATATGTAAGTGCTGTATTCTCGCTGACATTGAGCGATGTAAGGTTACACTTCAGGCAGTATAAGGTGTCAAGGAGTGTGTTCTTGCTGACATCAAGTGACTCAAGATTGCTGTTTGACTGACAGTTCAAAGTGATTAGCGCGGTATTCTGGCTTAGGTCAAGCGATGTATATGTGTTGTTATTGTCGGCACTGCCGTCCAGATTACCGCAGGATAAAAATTCAAGTGAAGTGAAATATTCAATTCCCGTCAAGTCAGCAATTGACTGGTCACTGCAGTCCATTTCTGTAACAGCGGCTAATTCAGAAGCGGTTAACTTTCCATCTGCGGAACCGCCTGCGTTATCATAATTATCAGATACGAATTTACGGAAGTTTGCATCTGGGAAGTTTTTCTCGTTGATCTCTACATATGTCAAAAGTGTGAAAGTAGCTGTTTTGCCATTTCCACAATTATAGGTATATGTAACCTTGTCAACGTTGTCGTTAATCGTCAGTATGCCGTTATTTACGGTTCCGCCAGTCCAAGAATTTGAATCTACCTTGCTTGCATCGAAGTTGCCTGGCAGATTGCTAAGATCGTAGCTTCCGTTCACAGGCATAATATTGTAGATGTTATTATCAGCTTTTAAGGTGAAACTGCTCGATTCAATATTACTGAGGTCAAGCGATGTAAGGGCATTGCTTCCACAGGACAAAGTGTCAAGCTTTGTATTATTACTTAGATCAAGCGACGTCAAGGCATTCTTTTGGCAAAACAGCTTTGTAAGCTTTGTATTCTTGCTGACATCAAGTGATGTAAGGGCGTTGTAAGAGCAATACAGTTCTTCAAGCGCTGTATTCTTGCTAACACCAAGAGTTGTAAGTGCGTTCTCGCTACAATCCAGTTCTTTAAGTGCTGTATTCTTGCTGACAT
>CAVAIH010000028.1:0-15683 GCA_963588675.1 Sphaerochaetaceae bacterium
CCTTCAACTCATCGCGCTTAATTAATCTTACCGCGCATCGTCTTGAACTTGCGATATACATCGTCGATTCTCTTTAAGAAAATGTAATCAAAGTCTCTGCTCCTATGAGTAAGGGCCTTTACCTCTTCTGTATAGAATGGCTTGCAAGGCCTGATACCGTAATACTTGAAAGGGTTGAACCTCCTATCATTTACTGGCGGTTCTAGGACCGCAACCGGAAGGAACATCGCACGCGCGTCATCGCCCTTCAAGATAGTATGCGCAAGCAGTGTCATGGTAGGGTGAATGTGCTCGCCGATTACCTCTGCCTGCCTTGTCGCAGACGGAGCGACAACGATTACGCCGTTCCTTGAGGCGACGCTTTTGGCCGTTCTGATGTAATTCCTCTCGAAGGCTACCTTTATATTCCTGATTGTTGCCAGCACATCTTCGTTCTCGCTGTTTCTCGCAACTAATTTCGCTTCTGTTGCTGGAGTGATCATCGGAACGATGGTAATTCCCATGCGCTTAAGCTGTGGAATGATAGGAACGAGGTTCTCGTACCAAGGAATGTTCACAGGAAAAAGAAATTCCTTATCATCGTAGATTGCAAAGCATACGCCGATCAGACGAAAAATCTCTCCGAGAGAGGGGTGGTTGAAGCCTATTACGATAGCATCTTCGCATTCAGGAAAAACGCCCGTCACTTTAACAGGCGAGAAAGGCTTCAATACATTCCATGCTCTTTTTCTGAGCTTGCTGTCGTCATTTGTTGCACATACCGTATTGGCAAGCGCCCTGCAAAGAAGTCCAGGCTCTCTCATCTCATTCCTTAAGTCAAGTGCGCCTAAGCCTCTTAGAACAGAGAATTCATTATTGTTTAGCTTATCGATAAGCTCTTTTCCGGAATAACGTCTGATATTTAATAATTCGCTCACAGTCTCGTCCTAATCTTGTAATTTTGTAATCTTGAGATCTCTTAATCTCTTAATCCCTTGATCTTCCTTGCCCAAATTCACTAGTCGTGAATTTCTATGAAGTGCGTATCCTTTGCCCTGAACTGACCTATAACCGCATTCTGACATCCGGCCTCGCCGAGCCTGTTTTGCAGTTCTGCCAGATCCCTCTCCGCTACGGAGAAAAGCAGACCGCCTGATGTCTGAGGGTCATAGAGACAGTCAATCGTGTTGAGCTTGGTGTTCCTGCACTTATCTATTACATCATCTGCAAGGTAGCTTCTATTTCTATATGCTCCTGCCGGAATGATTCCCATGCTTGCCATTTCAAGAGCCTTAGGGAAGATAGGAACTTTGCTTGCGTAGATATCCAATGTCAGGTTGCTTGACTTAGCCATCTCGGCAGAATGACCGAGAAGACCGAAGCCTGTAATATCCGTACATCCACCGAGCTTAAGACCCCTTGCTGACTCACCTGCATATTTGTTGAGCTGAGCCATTACCATTGTAATCTCCTTGCTCTCATCAGGTGTGAGAAGTCCAGCCTTATCCGCAGTTGTGAGGATTCCCGTTCCGACAGTCTTGGTGATTACAAGATAATCTCCCTCTCTTCCTGTATTTGGAAGAATAGCAGATGGATGAGCAAAGCCTGTTACAGAAAGTCCGTATTTAGGCTCCTTGTCCTGTATGCTGTGACCGCCGACTATCATCGCACCAGCTTCGTTGACCTTGTCATTTCCACCCTCGAGTATCGCCTTGACGGACTCAAGAGGAAGTATGTCAGGGAAGCATAGCAGATTCATCGCGAGCTTAGGCTGACCGCCCATAGCCCATACATCGGACAGAGAATTTGCCGCAGCAATCTGACCGAAATAGTAAGGGTCATCTACTATCGGTGGGAAGAAATCTATTGTATTTATAATAGCTACCTCGTCAGATACCTTATATACGCAGGCGTCGTCTGAGCTCTCGAAGCCGACAAGAACCCTTGGATCCTTGATCTTAGGAAGCTTGGAGAGAATGTCTGATAGGACTCCCGGCCCTATTTTTGCGCCTCATCCACCGGCGCTTGTCATCTCCGTCAGCTTGACCTCAGAAGGATCGAGCGTCCTCGCGATCGAGCAACTTTTCTTTTCTTCTTTCATGTCGGATTTAATCTCTGGCATAGTTTTACTCCTATTCTCATAGAATTATAACACAAGGCGCACTTATATTGATATAATTAAAAAAGTTAGAGGCCCTGATGAAAGCGGGGCGCCCGGGCGAAGGCGAGGGTCGAGACGAGACGGCAAGACGAGACGAAAGCCGTGTGATGAAGAGGCTCTATGAAAGGAAGGTAAGAAAATGAAAATCACATATAACGAGGATGCAAATATCGTTGCAAAAATCCGCGAGGGAATCAAGCGCAAGGACGGCCACTGCCCATGCAGGCTCGAGATGACAGAGGACACCATGTGCATGTGCAAGGAGTTCAGAGACCAGATCGCAGACCCTGACTTTGAGGGCTACTGCCACTGCATGCTCTACTATAAGGAAAAATAGAATATAAATTGAAATCAACATTTATAAATGTTAAAATGCAATTTGGTACGACTTGGGAGTGGATAGGTGCTGGTGTGCCTAACGGTCTTCAAAACCGATTTGGGGAGTTAGTAGCTTCCCGGGTGAGTTCGATTCTCACGCACTCCCGCCATCTTTTTATGTCGTAGGAGGATGACAAATGAATAAGAAAGACATTCTGAGAAGAATACCAAAGATCGATGAGGTGCTCCACCAGGAACCTCTTTTTGTTCTTTTTGAAGAAAAAGGACAATCTCTAGTAACCGACACGGCAAGGACAGTCATCGCTGAGATAAGAGAGGAAATACTCGCGATGGACGAGAAGCAACAGCCAGGTTTCGACCTGTCAGAGCTTAACTGCAGTGCCGTTGCCGAGAAAGTCAAAGAGAGAATTTACGAGGACGAGAAGAATCATCTGATTGACGCTATCAACGCCACAGGAACGATACTTCATACCAATCTCGGAAGAGCTCCTCTTTGCAAGGAAGCGGTTGAGAACGTGATGAAGATTGCTTGCGGATATTCGAACCTCGAATATGATGTCAAGGCAGGCAAAAGAGGCTCAAGACATGACATCGTAGGAAGCCTGATTTCCGAGCTTACAGGCGCAGAGGACGCAATGGTTGTCAACAACAATGCGGCGGCTACGATGATAGTCCTTTCGACAATGGCAAAAGGCGGTGAGTGCATCGTTTCGAGAGGCGAGCTTGTTGAGATCGGAGGAGCTTTCAGAATTCCAGATATTATGGCCGAAAGTGGTGCGACACTAAGAGAGGTCGGAACCACAAATAAGACCAAGATAAGCGATTATGAGAAGGCCATAGATGAAGAGGCTACAAAAGCTCTTATGAAGGTTCACAAGAGCAATTACGATATAGTCGGTTTTACAGAAGAGGCAAGCCTTGAAGAGCTTGTCGAACTTGGAAAGAAGAAGAATCTGCCTGTTATTTTCGATATGGGTAACGGCCTCATGCTCGACATGTCCGAGTATGGACTTAGCGAGCCAAATGTTAAGGCTTCTCTCGAAACAGGAATCGATGTAATGCTGTTCAGCGGAGACAAGTTGCTCGGCGGTCCACAGGCAGGCATCATTGTCGGCAAGAAGGAATACATTTCTGCGATGAAGAAGAATCCTCTTGCAAGAGCGATGAGAGTTGACAAGATGACCTTCGCTGGGCTCGAGGAGACCCTCAAGAAGTACAGAGACAGAAGCGTTGCCCTGAGGGACATTCCTGTTCTCAGGATGATTTCAACGCCAGCAGATAAGCTCAAGGACTCCGCAGAGACTCTCGCTGAGTTAATTAGAAAAGCAAATGCTGACCTTGAGATCGAGGTTGTTTCGGTAGAAGATCAGATCGGCGGAGGTTCCGCTCCTATGGTAAAGCTCCCGGGCTTTGCTGTTGCTGTGACGGCAGATGATGCTACAACAAAGAGCCTCGAAAGAAGGCTCAGGAAGCAAGCTAAGCCAATTATCGCCCGCATCAACGACGACAGACTCTTGCTTTGCACCCGCACAATTGCAGATGACGAACTCGAAACTGTAGCGGAGGCGTTTAAAGAGTAAGGAAATGAACGACATTTAGTAGATGTCGAAAAATGTCGAATCAATGCGGGGAGATACACGATGAAGAACATAATTATAGGAACAGCGGGACATGTCGATCACGGCAAGACGCTTTTAATAAAAGCCCTATCGGGCATAGATACAGACAGGCTCGCCGAAGAGAAAAAGCGCGGAATTACCATAGAGCTTGGCTTTGCGCATATTCCAAATGACCAAGGCTACAACATAGGCGTAATCGATGTGCCGGGCCACGAGAAATTCATTAAGAACATGCTCGCCGGAATAGGCGGTATAGACTTCGTAGTCTTTGTCGTTGCAGCAGACGAGGGCATCATGCCTCAGACAAGAGAGCACTTCGAGATCCTTCAAGCGCTTGGAATTGATGATGGAATCATTGCCATAACAAAGAAGGATATGGTAGATGAGGAGTGGCTTGCCCTGCTGACCGACGAGGTCAAAGAATACTTCAAGGGCTCATTCCTTGAGGGCAAGCCTATCATTCCTGTATCTGCAAAGACAGGTGAGAATATCGCTGAGCTCAAAGAGGCGATCATCGCAAAATGCGACCGCGAGAACAAGAGGCTCTCGGCAAAGGAACTTTTCCGTCTGCCTGTAGATAGAGTTTTCTCGATGCCTGGCTTCGGAACTGTTGTAACGGGCACTCTGATTGACGGCGAATGCTCAGTCGGAGAGGATATCGTAATTTATCCTACAGGATTAAAGGCGAAAATCCGCGGGATACAGACCTACGGCAAGGATACCGAGAAGGCGATTGCAGGACAGAGAACGGCCATCAACCTTTCGGGAGTTAAGAAAGAAGAAATCGCAAGAGGCGATGTGGTAGCTTATGAGGATGCTGTTACGACAACATCGATGCTCGACGTTTCGCTGAAGATTTTCAATTCAAGCGACAGAACTGTGCTGAATAACAGCAGGGTTCATATATATGCAGGAAGCAAAGAAGCGCTTTGCAAGGTTATACTGCTCGACCGAGATGCTCTTTCGGCAGGAGAGACTTGCTATGCACAGCTTAGACTCGAGGAGCCTATGGCTTTGAAGCGCGGTGACAGGTTCATCATTCGCTTCTATTCGCCTATCATCACAATTGGCGGTGGCAGAATTCTCGATGCATATCCGGACAAGCACAAGAGGAACAGAGAAGACGTGCTTAAGGGCATGGAGATTCTCGACAAAGGAGAGCTTGCGGATATCATCTGCATGAAAGCTGGCCAGAGGCGTTTTGTAAGAAATGTCGATCTTGCACACGAGATAGGAATACTCGTCTCCGACATGGAAAAGGAAGAGCTTAAGCTCGAGAAATCCGGCAGAATTATCAAGCTCGAGGACGGAAGCCTCCTCTCGGCAGAGAAATTCGAAAGGCTCAGCAAGGATATAGAATATCTCATCAATTCATATCACGACGCAAATCCGCTTTCGGATGGAATTCCTAAGCAGGAGCTTTTGTCAAGGCTCAAGACAAATTGGCATGTCGAGGATGAGAGGCTTCTTACGGCACTCGTAAAGTGCTTGATAGACAGAAGCGTCATCTCGGACAACGGCAAGACAATTTCGCTTGCGGGTTTTGCTGTTGAATATTCAAAGGAACAGCTTGCTCTTAAGAAGACTATTGCGGATAAGTACAAGCAGGCTGGAATTGAGCTTATCAAAAATGACGAGATTCAAGCTCTTGGCAATGACAGAAATGCAATCTCTGCTCTGCAACTTGAGCTTGCTGAAGAGGGCGTAATCAGAAAAGTCGATGCGTCGTATTTCATAGATGTTGACGCTTGGAACAAGGCGACTGCAGTTGCTGTCAAGCTCGGAAGCGACTGGACGCTTGCGCAGTTCCGCGACGAGCTTGGTACATCGAGAAAATATGCCGAGATTCTCCTCGCGTCCTTTGATAAGGCAGGATATACATTCTTCAACGGCAAGACGAGAATGTCGCTGATTTCTAAGTAAATCGGACGCGGATAGATCATTCGATGTAGATTCGGAAGATGCGGATTCGGATGAGATAGACGCGAATGAGATAGACGCGGTAATTTAAATTAGAATGGCGCAGATACGAATGACGTAGATGCAGAAACAGAAGATACAGGTGATTGTATGAAAATTAAGAAACTGATAGCAATATTCTCGCTACTGCTCTGCGGAATATTGCTTACAGCTTGTCAGGATTCGCCGAGTGACGCCGTCAAGAAGGCGATTAAAGATTTCCAGAAGAGCGAGACGAGCACGGGCGAGCTCGCTCTTTCCGATGAGGCTATGGACGAAGAAATCCTTCTCCTTTACGGCCAGGTCCTCGACAAGGAGAAGGATTTCGACTATGATATCCTCTCCGAGGATATCGCTGAGGACGGAAAGACTGCTGTTGTCACAGTCAGTCTTTCCACATATGATTTCGGCCTCGCATATCTTGACACCTGGGACGAGATAATAGAGAGCGGAAATACTGACGAGCAGAATCTTTACAAAACAATGTTCAACAAGATGCTCGAACTCGAAGAGAAGAGCTATACCGCAGAAGTCGCAATCAACTGCACGATGAAGGACGGCAAATGGACAGCAGACCTTGCCGGAAATTCCGACTTCAGCAATGCGATATTCGGCGGAGTGCCACAGCTCGTCGAGGAATTCGCACAGCTTTAATCTGAGAACATACGAACACAGGTAATAACTCGGCAAGATTGAAACGAAATTACTTGCCGTATAATACACATAGAATATCAAAGAGGTGGATGAAATGGCAGAAAACGAAAATTGCACACATGATTGTTCAACTTGCAGTGCTAACTGCGGAGACAGACAGAAGGAAGACAACGGAATTCCTAAGGCCGTACTTAACCAGTACAGCAGTATCAAGAAGGTAATCGGCGTTGTAAGCGGTAAAGGCGGTGTCGGAAAGTCAATGGTTACAGCACTTTCGGCAATCGCAGCTAACAGAGACGGCTTCAAGGTAGGAATTATGGACGCGGATATTACAGGCCCTTCAATTCCTATGATGTTCGGTCAGCATAAGCAGGCTGAAGCATCTGACGCAGGAATTATTCCTGTAGAGACCGCAACCGGAATCAAGATTATGTCCCTTAACCTTCTGACAGAGAACGAGACAGACCCTGTTATTTGGAGAGGCCCTGTAATCGGCGGAGTAGTAGAGCAGTTCTGGACAGATGTTTTCTGGGGAGACCTCGACGTACTCTTTATCGATATGCCTCCTGGCACAGGCGATGTTCCTCTTACTGTTTTCCAGACGCTTCCAGTTGACGGAATTATCGTTGTAACATCACCTCAGGAACTCGTTTCGATGATCGTTACAAAGGCTGTCAACATGGCTAAGTTGATGAACATTCCTGTACTCGGACTCGTTGAGAATATGAGCTACTTCGAATGTCCTGACTGCGGAAAGAAGCTCGAAATCTTCGGACCATCATCAGCAGTTGAGGTTGCTCACAACAACAAAATCAACCTTATAGAGAAGCTTCCTATCAATCCTATGCTTGCTAAGCAGGCCGACCTTGGGAAGATCGAATTCTCCGCAGGCACCGAGATGGAGTCCATACTCCCTATACTCGACAGCCTCGGACTCACGAAATAATTTTTTTAACTGAAATTTGCAGAACGTATCAAACGTATCAGAAGAATATTTCAGCAAAACAAATTGACAGAACAAAGGAAAGAATGAATTGAGCGAACTAATCAGACTTGAAGACATAAGCAAAAGCTTCGGTGACAACGAGGTTCTTGACGAGCTATATCTGACCGTATCCGAGAACGAATTTGTAACTCTTCTCGGGCCGTCTGGCTGTGGCAAGACGACGACACTTCGTATCATCGGGGGCTTCGAACAGCCTGACAAGGGAAGGGTATTTTTCGACGGACAGGACATCACGAACCTGCCTCCTAACAAGAGAAATATAAATACTGTTTTTCAGAATTATGCGCTTTTCCCACATATGAACGTCGGCGAGAACATTGCCTTCGGCCTCAAGGTCAGCGGTAAGAGCGACAAATACATCAAGGATAAGATCAAATATGCCCTGAATCTTGTCAACCTCAAGGGCTTCGAGAACCGCAAAATCACGGAGCTTTCGGGTGGACAACAGCAGAGAATCGCAATGGCAAGGGCTATCGTTAACGAGCCTAAGGTGCTCCTCCTTGATGAGCCTCTTGGTGCGCTCGACCTTAAGCTCCGCCAGGAGATGCAGTACGAGCTTGTAAGACTGAAAAAAGAGCTCGGCATTACTTTTATCTACGTAACGCACGACCAGGAAGAGGCGCTTACCATGTCCGACAAGGTCGTTGTCATGAACGATGGATATATCCAGCAGGAGGGAACGCCGGAGCAGATTTACAACGAGCCTGAGAACGCCTTCGTTGCCGATTTTATCGGAGATAGCAACATTCTTTCTGGAAAAATGATCGAAGACAATCTCGTGGAGGTTGCGGGCGTCAAGCTCCCTTGCATCGACGGAACTCATAACGGCTTCAAGCCTAAGGAAAAAGTCGATGTCGTAATAAGACCTGAGGACATCGAAATCAGGCCTTACGGTCAGGGCATCTTCAACGGCGAGATTACAAGCAAGCTCTTCATCGGAGTTCACTACGAAATGCTGGTTATAGGCGAGTCAAGCGGATACGAATGGCTTCTTCAGAACTATGACGAGCACGAAGTTGGAAGTCGAATCGGCATGTATATAAGGCCGGACAATATTCAGATAATGCACAAGCCACAATCGGAGGACGAGAAAGCACTTGAACTTGACATCTAGGAGAAAATTGGCAACGCCATTCATAATATGGATAATTGCTGGAACTGTCATTCCTATTCTGTCGATATTCTATTACGGATTCACGAATAGGGAGGGCAATTTCACGTTCGCTAATGTCACTGCGATGTTCCAGCACGACCATCTGCAGGCTCTTGGCTTGTCTTTGCTTCTTGCGTTTGCAAGCACAGCAATCTGCCTTCTCATCGCTTTTCCTATGGCTATGATTCTTCGAGAAAGCAAATTCGGCAAGCAGGGCTTTCTGATTTTCGTATTTATTCTGCCTATGTGGATGAACTTCCTTCTCAGAACGATGGCATGGCAGGTCCTTCTCGAAAGACAGGGCGTGCTTAACAGCATCTTTGTAGCACTCGGATTTTCGAGACTCGACATGATGAACACTCCGGGAGCCATCATTCTCGGCATGGTATACGACTTCCTGCCTTTTATGATACTTCCTATATATAATGTCGTCTCAAAAATCGACAAGCACCTCATCGAGGCGGCGTACGATCTCGGGGCAAGCAAGGCATCGGTATATACCAAGGTTATTCTCCCTCTCTCAATTCCTGGAATCGTGAGCGGAATCACAATGGTATTCATTCCTGCCCTGACGACCTTCGTTATTTCAAATATGCTCGGAGGCGGCAAAATCAACCTTATCGGCAATATCATCGAGTCGGAATTTACGATTAACTCGAACTGGTATCTCGGCTCGGGACTTTCAATCGTCATGATGATTTTTATCATCTTGAGCATGCTCCTTCTGAACAAATTTGACAAAACAGGAGGGAGGAATTTGCTATGAAGAAAGTTCTTGGATCTGCTTACATAATAATAGTAATGGCCTTCCTCTATCTGCCGATTCTCGCTCTTGTTGTGCTTTCCTTCAACGAAGCTAAGTCAATGTCTGTCTTTACAGGCTTTTCGCTCAAGTGGTATGCGGAGCTTTTCAGAAGCAAGATGATACTCGGCGCGGTTGTAAATACATTTACAATCGGAATCATGGCAGCCATCTTTGCGACAATCATCGGCACACTCGCTGTTGTCGGGCTCGACGCGATGAATAAAAGAACGCAGAACATACTTCTCGGCTTCAACAACATCCCTATGCTGAACGCCGATATAGTAACGGGAATTTCCCTGATGCTGTGCTTCTTGGTACTTCATATTCCTAAGGGATATTTGACGATACTCTTTGCGCACATCACATTCTGCATTCCTTATGTCGTTCTCTCGGTTAGACCAAGAATGAACAGAAATACCGACAGATTGTACGAGGCCGCACTCGACCTTGGCGCATCGAGAAGCTACGCTTTTCGCAAAATCGTCCTGCCTGAGCTGAAGCCGGGAATTCTCACGGGCCTCCTCCTCTCGTTCACGATGTCCGTTGATGATTTTATCATCACATACTTCACAAGAGGCGCCGGCTACAACACGATTTCCACGATCATCTACAGCCAGGTCAAAGTCGGAATCAGACCTTCGCTCTTTGCTCTTTCGACAATAATATTTGTTATCGCCTTTGTTGCGCTTGTTATTATCAACAAGCAGTCGGATAAACAGGGGGTAAGGATAGAACTATGACAAAAAAGAAAATTCTCTCGCTTGCGCTTGTTCTCGCTTTCGCACTTACGGCATCGCTTACGATGACGTCTTGCAGAAGCGGTGAAAACGGCGAGATTTATGTATACTGCTACGGCGATTATTTCGATCCTATTGTCATCGACAAATTTGAAGAGGAGACCGGCATCGGAGTAATCTTAGATACCTACGATACGGCAGAGGAGTTATATACAGTACTCAGCAACAGCAATTCGACCTACGATTGTATATGCACATCCGATTATATGATAGGCAAAATGATCGAGGAGGGTATGCTCGCAGAAATAGATTATGACAACATTCCGGCTATAAAGAATCTGGATGAGAAATATCTGAAGATGGCCGAGTCTTTCGACCCGGGCAATAAATACAGCGTTCCTCATGCAGTTGGAACTAGCGGAATTATATATAACACGAAAATGGTCGGAGATACCGTAATCGATTCGTGGGATGACCTTTGGGACGAGCAATTCAGCGGAGAGCTTGTAATGCCTAACAGCGTAAGGGACGCTTTTATGATCTCACTTATACGTAACGGCAATTCGCTCAACTCAACCGATGAGAGCGAAATAGCATCTGCCGCAGATGAACTCATCAAGCAGAAACCCCTCGTCTACAGATATGCAAATGACTCCGCAAGAGACCTGCTCGCTGACGGCTCTGCCGCAATCGGCGTTGTATGGAACGGCGAATATATGTATACCAAGGATTTGAATGAGGATGTTGAATTTGTAATTCCTAAGGAGGGAACGGAATTCTTCGTCGACTCTTGGGCAATCCCTAAGGATGCGGCAAATAAAGAGCTCGCTGAGAAGTGGATCAACTTCCTGTGCAAGGCGAAGATAGCTGCAATCAATTTCGAATATCTGCATTATACGATTCCAAATAAAGCGGCCTACGAGCTCATAGGCGACGAATACCTCGAAAATGAGGCAATCTACCCAAGCGAGGAGACGCTGTCGAAGTGCACGTCGCTGAAGACCATGGATTCGGAGACCATGGATATTTATAGCAAGTACTGGAAGAAGGTAAAGGCGCGCTAGATATTATTTGAAGGCACGCCTCGCTTCGTTAATGGCGTAGTGGCGCGCGGCTCGTGTTGCTTGAGGACGCGCTCTCGCTCTGTTGCTTACGTAGCAAAAGCGCGACTCATAATGCTTGATGGCACGCTCTCGCTTCGTTGCCGACGTAGCTGATGCTAAGCTCTGTCCGAGGGACAAGCCCTCGGCCAATCGCTAAGCACAGACGTCGTCAAAGATCCCTCAAGCAATATGAGTCGCGCTAATTAGCAAAGGCGTAAGCACAGGCGTCCTCAAAGATTCCTCAAGCAACACGAGCCGCGCTTACCAATAATTAAAGCTAAGTACGGGCGCGATTCAAGAGCCTTCAAATAACAAAGGCGCCCTCGTGAGACAATAAAAAAGGACCTGCTGGCGCAGGCCCTTTTTATTGTTAGGTAGATTACATGTAGAATCCCTTTGTCATCTTGTCGTCGTCATCCATGAACCATGTTGCCTCACCGCAGAGGTAAGCAGCACCAGTAACCTGTGGAATAACAGCGTCATAGTCGCCAACCTTAGTTGTTCCAGCGATGTGTCCGATGAACTTTGTTCCGATGAATGACTCGTATACGAAGCTTTCGCCAACGCCGAGCTCTCCGAGCTTGTAGAGGAGGGACATCTTAGCTGATGTACCAGTTCCGCAAGGTGATCTGTCAAGCTGTGGAGCTTCAGGCTCGCCGAATATTACGAGGTTTCTAAGAGCGAACTTAGCATCCTTGCATGTCTCCTTAGGATCGATGTCTGTTGTGCAGTAGTTCTCTACAAGGTCAAGTGTTGTGATGTCGAGTTCTGGGTGCTGAATCTTAACTGTCTCGTTAACAGTCTTGAGCATGAAGCTTGAGAACTCTGTGAGGAACTTAGCTGTGTCCTGACCAACCTTGATTCCGAAGTTCTTCTCTGTGTCAACAAGAGCGAAGAATGATCCGCCGAAGCAGATATCATATACAACCTTCTTGCCCTGATACTCAATCTCAAGATCCTTCTTGTATACGAATGCTGGAACGTTAGTCAGAGTTACGCCTGTAACCTTGCCGTTCTTGCACTGTGCAACAGTCTTGATGATTCCTGCAGGTGCTTCGAGAATAACTTCTGTCTCAGGCTCCTTCATCTCCATGAGTCCGCCCTCGAGAATAGCTGTAACAGCTCCGATTGTGCAGTGTCCGCACATGTTCAGATATCCGCCACCATCAAGGAAGAAAATTCCGAATGCAGCCTCTTTGTTAACTGGCTCGCAAAGGAAAGCACCGAACATATCGTGGTGTCCACGAGGCTCCCACATAAGAGCTGTTCTGAGGTAGTCATAATGCTCCTCAAGATAGTGCTTCTTCTCAATCATTGTGTTACCAGGAACATCTGGGCAGTCAAGGCATACTCTTACATATTCGCCTTCTGTATGAGCCTCGATAGTTCTGAGCTTTGTAGGATTGTACTTGCTATAATCAATCTTAGCAACTAAATCTTTCATAAAATTACCTCCTTATATTAGGAAAAATATTTCGAGTTCAACCTATAGAAAAAATCAATAGGCTTCTTACGGATAGTTTATATCGTTGATTATTTTTTGTCAATCATTTAGTGCGACAAATAGTGCCTTGCATTTTTTTTAAGCATAGCAAAAGCAGGCGATTTTTTGTGTTGATAGAAAATCATCAAAGTGTTATACTCAGCATAGGAAACTGGGCGAAATTCGCCTTAGTGTTATTCAATAATTCAATAGTAAGGAGATAATGTGTCATGGAAAAAATTCAGATGCTATTAAAACAGGGTGCAGTAGGCAAGCCTTGCGCACCTATCGTTAAGCAGGGTGACAAGGTTCTCAGAGGACAGCTCATCGCTACTCCTACAGGACTTGGTGCACCTGTTCATTCAAGCGTATCAGGTGTTGTAGATTATGTCCTTGAGGATAGAATCATCATCGTACCTGATGAGAAGCAGAGCGCTGACTACGTTAAGGTAGAGGGAGCAGACAACCTCGAGCTCATCACCAATGCAGGTGTTATTGGCCAGGGTGGAGCAGGATTCCCTACAGCTATTAAGATTAAGGCTAATCTTGAGAACGGTTATATCCTTGTTAACGCGTCTGAGTGCGAGCCAGGACTTGCTCATAACATTCAGCAGATTGACGAGGATCCTGAAGCTCTTATCAGAGGTATCAAATATGTTGCCGAGATCGCAGGAGCTACTAAGGGCATCATCGCTATCAAGAAGAAGCATAAGGCTGTTATCGAGAAGCTCGATGCACTGCTGAAGGATGAGCCAATGGTAGAAAGACATCTTTTACCTGATATATACCCAATGGGCGAAGAAAGAGCTGTAGTTAGAGAGTGCCTCGGCATCGAGCTCGAGCCAACACAGCTTCCATCAGCTGCTAATGCTGTTGTAATCAACTCCGAGACAGTATATTCATGCGTTAAGGCTATCGAAGACAAGAAGCCTCTTATCGATAAGAACGTTACTGTAAGAGGTAAGCTCGTAGGCGGAAGTGATGCTCACGTATTCATGGACGTTCCTGTAGGAACATCAGTAGCTACTCTTATTGAGAAGGCTGGCGGAATCGACGGTGACTACGGCGAGATCATCATGGGCGGAGCTTTCACAGGAAGCGCAACAACACTCAGCGCACCTATTACAAAGGCAACAGGTGCAATCCTTGTAACAAATCCTTTCGAGGATCTTACAGGACACAAGATGGGAATCCTCGTTTGTGCATGCGGTGGTAACCTCACAAGAATGATGGATATCGCTGGCAAGTACAAGGGCGAGGTAACACATATTTGCTACTGCAAGCAGGCACAGCTCCAGAAGAACGGCACAAGAAAGTGCGAGCGTCCTGGTAACTGCCCTGGACAGGTTAAGAACAACCTCGACTTCAAGAAGGCAGAATGCGAATATATTCTCATTGGTAACTGCTCAGATTGCTCAAATACTGTAATGGCTTCAGGCCCTAAGATGGGTCTTAAGGTTATCCACCAGACAGACCACGCTATGGACGCAGTAGGACATGCAAGATACAGAGAGCTTACAGTATCGAAGGCAGTTGATCAGGATCTCAACGTTGAGGATAACGTAGAGGCATAAGAATTTAATGTAGTTGTTAATTCTATGGGGCGGTGCATAGTCGCCGTTCCATAGAACCTCAACACAACACAATCTCACGCTTATGCATGAGACATAAAGAGTTTTTTAAGGAGGAAATCGATATGTCAATTTCAGCTGAAACCGCTAAACAACATGCAAATGACCCGGCAGTATTATGCTGCAGAGCAGAGGAAGGTACAGTACTGGCACCTTCAAATTTCGAAGACCCAGGACTTTTCCCAGATCTTGTAGATTCTGGATTACTGAATCTTGACGGAGCACTGACATTGGGACAGGTTCTTAATGGAAGCAAGCTTACAAAGACAGTTGATTCTCTTACACCTATCACACCAGACATCGTTGATAAGTACGATGAGGTTGGCAGTGCAGAGGAAGAAGCTCCTGAAGAAGAGGCAGAGGCAGAGACTGCTGTAGTAGCTCCAGCATCAGCTTCAGTAACTAAAGTAGGAGGAATAGTTAAACTCCATATCCAAGAAGGAAAGGATATCTACATTGAATTCCCAGCATAACTCGCTGGCGCTGTAGATAATAGAAAGGCTTAATTATTTAATATAGTTAGGCATGACAATTGAATATTTTAGAAAGTTATAGTTAGGCATAATAGTTTAATCTAGTTAACTAGTTAATATAGGTGTTAATTTTATGGAACGGTGCCCGATACCCGGTTCATAGAATCTTAATACAACACATCTCACGCATATGCATGAGATATCTAGAACTATTTTAAGGAGGAAGATCGATATGTCAATTACAGCTGAAACAGCTAAACAACATGCGAACGATCCAGCAGTATTATGCTGCAGAGCAGAAGCAGGCACAGAACTGACACCTGCAAACTTCGAAGATCCAGCCCTTTTCCCAGATCTTGTAGATTCTGGATTGCTGAATCTTGACGGAGCGCTGACACTTGGACAGGTTCTTAATGGAAGCAAACTGACAAAGACAGTTGATTCCCTTACACCTATCACAGCAGACATCGTTGATAAATACGATGAGGTTGGCAGTGCAGAAGAAGCTCCTGAAGAAGAAGAGGCGGCAGCACCAGCAGATGCAGCAGCTCCAGTAGCTGTAGCAGGGGGAACAATCAAGC
>CAVAIH010000029.1:0-14631 GCA_963588675.1 Sphaerochaetaceae bacterium
TTGTACCACCGCCTCATAAATTATGCAAAAAGGCGATGGCATTTAGCCATCGCCCTTACTAGTATGCATTCGCGCTTTAGTCCTCTGCGAATTCTTTTCTTGTAAGATTGATTCTGTTCTGATTGTCGATCTCGCTGACCTTTACAACCACCTTATCGCCGATGTTCATAACATCCTCAACCTTCTCTACTCTATGCTTTGCCATCTTTGAGATGTGAAGAAGTCCTTCTTTACCAGGGAGAATCTCGATGAAAGCGCCGAAGTTCATAATTCTCTTAACTTCGCCTTCGTAGATTCCGCCAACCTCAACATCTCTTGTGATGAGCTCGATTTCCTTTCTTGCAGCATCTGCGCCTTCCTGATCAACAGCATAGATGCAAACAAGGCCAGGATCATCCTCGCTGATATCGATTTTGGCTCCTGTCTCCTCAACGATTCTGTTGATTGTCTTTCCACCAGGTCCGATAACGAGTCTGATCTTATCAGGGTCGATTCTCATAGTAACAAATCTTGGTGCGTACTTCGAAAGCTCAGCTCTTGGAGCAGAAATTTCTTCAAGCATATTCTCAAGAATCTTAGCTCTTCCTACCTTAGCCTGGTCGAGTGCCTGCTTGAGAATTTCTCTTGAAAGTCCGTGAACCTTGATATCCATCTGAAGTGCTGTAACACCATCTGGAGTACCTGTTACCTTGAAGTCCATGTCACCAAGGAAGTCCTCCATTCCCTGAATATCCGAAAGAACAGCGAACTTGCTTGAACCATCCTCGTTGAATCCTTCAATAAGTCCCATAGCGATACCTGAAACAGGCTTCTTAATTGGAACACCTGCATCCATCAGTGCAAGACATGAACCGCAGGTTGATGCCATTGATGATGAACCGTTCGATGAAAGAACCTCGGATACGACTCTGATTGCATAAGGGAATTCTTCCTCAGATGGAATTACAGGCAGGAGCGCTCTTTCTGCAAGTGCTCCGTGTCCGATTTCTCTTCTGCCAGGAGCTCTTGAGACCTTAGCCTCACCTGTGCTGTATCCTGGGAAATTATATTGATGCATATATCTCTTTGTAGTTACATCAATGTCAATGCTGTCAAGGTTCTGAGCCTCGCTAAGAGGTGCAAGTGTAGCTACTGAAAGTACCTGTGTCTGTCCTCTCTTGAAAAGTCCGGAGCCGTGAGCTCTTGGGAGGAAGCCGGTCTCTGACCAAAGAGGTCTAATCTCTGTGAGCTTACGGTTGTCAGGTCTGATTCCATCTTCAAGAATCATCTTTCTAACCTGCTCCTTCTTGATTGCATAAGTAACTTCTGCAATTTCGGACTCTCTTCCCTCGAATTCTTCAGCGAAGTGCTCGAGAGCGTCTTTTTCAACGGCATCCATATTAGCGAGTCTTTCGAGCTTATCAAATGTCTTGATAGCAGTAATCATCTTCTCTGTTGAGTATGCTCTTACAGCCTCATCAACATCCTCGCCTGCCTTGAATACCTTATAATCCTGCTTTTCCTTGCCAACTTCAGCAACGATTCCCTTGATGAATTTGCAAAGAACTTTGATTTCCTCATGTGCGAACATGATTGCGTCGAGCATCTCATCTTCAGGAACTTCCTTAGCGCCGGCCTCTACCATCATGATAGCTTCCTCTGTACCGCATACGGTCAGGTTAATATCCGAAGCCATTCTCTGCTCATATGTTGGGTTAACAACAAGCTCGCCGTCAACTCTGCCGATAACAACACCTGCTGTTGGGCCATCCCATGGAATGTCTGAAATTGCGATAGAAACGGATGAACCGAGAAGAGCAGCAACCTCAGGCGCACAATCATGGTCAACCGACATTGCTGTACAAGTTACAACAACATCATTTCTGTAACCCTTTGGGAATAAAGGTCTGAGAGGTCTGTCGATAAGTCTTGAAACAAGAGTAGCCTTCTCGCCAGCCTTGCCCTCTCTCTTGATATATCCGCCAGGAATTTTTCCGACAGCATACATCTTCTCTTCGTAATTACAGCTAAGCGGGAAAAAATCAACATCCTGCTTAGGCTCCTTTGATGCTACGGCTGTGCAGTTAACTACGGTATCTCCGTATCTAACAGTACACTGTCCGTTAGCCTGCTCGCAGACTTTTCCGATCTCGAACTCGAGAAGTCTGCCTCCAAGTGCTGTTCTAAATGTCTTATAATCTGTAAATCTTGCCATACTAATTAACAACTCCTTCCTGTTAATTCAATTACTTTCCTTTGTGGCATACTAATATACAAATAAAGCGGGTTGCTCTTCGCTCCCCGCTCTTTTGTCGAAATTATTTTCTCAGGCCAAGACGAGTAATAAGACTTCTGTATCTCTCAATGTCAACTTCCTTGAGATACTTCAGAAGATTTCTTCTCTGACCTACCATCTTGAGCAGTCCTCTTCTTGAATGGAAGTCCTTGTGGTGCTCCTTGAGGTGCTCGTTAAGATCATTAATTCTGTAAGTAAGGATAGCTACCTGAACCTCTGGGGAACCTGTATCGCCTTCCTTGATTGCGTACTCCTTAATAATCTCGCTCTTCTTTTCTTTTGTAAGCATTTTGTTATTCTCCTTTTCTTTTAATTCGCCGAGGCTTCGTAAGCGCCGGAGTAGCCGGATACTGAAGCCAAGGTATTCATGCAACATTTGAATATTAACACATTTGAGTATCTAATGTCTATTGTTTTTTTAATTATATCAGCCTGTTATCTGCCCTAAGTCCGCAAATAATCCTCAATCCGTTATCTGCTCTCAGTCTGCTAAATGCTCCTCATAATTATATGCAAGCTCGCAGTCGAGGCTTATCTGCCTTGAAAGCTGTTCGAAGTTGTCAAAGCGAATCTCAGGTCTGTGGAATTTGAGAAGCATTATGGTGATTGAATCGCCGTAGACTTCAGAATCAAAATCGAACAAATGCGCCTCGAGGAATTTCTCCTTTGTTCCAACCGTAGGTCTGTAGCCGATGTTGGTAATGGACTTGTATTCGACGCCATCCACTTCCACCTTCGAAAAATACACACCGCATGGCGGCATTTCAAGCTCTGGAGGTATAGTCAGATTCATTGTTGGATATCCGATATCTCTTCCGATTCTGTTTCCGTGCACAACCTTGCCCGTAACTGAATACCTTCTGCCGAGATATTTATTAGCAAGTTCGAAGTTTCCCTCACGCACGAGGCTTCTTACAGCCGTAGAGCTTACAATCTTGCCGTCGTATTTTACAGCATCATGCGCCCTAACTTGCATCCCAAGCTTCTGGCCCTCTTCCGTGAGAATTTCGACATTTCCTTCAGCCCGGACCCCGAAGCTGTAATTAAATCCACAGCATACTATCTTGGCATGGAGCTTCTCATACAGAATATCATCGATGAAATCAAGTGCTCTCATATTCATCGTCGTAGCGTCGAAAGGAACATTTATCACATAGTCAAAGCCGAGATTCTCTAAGATTTCGAGCTTCTGTTCCTCACTGCAAAGAAGCCTGACAGAGCCTTCATCCGTATATTCGAGTCTTCTCAGAAAATTCATCGGATGATTTGAGAAAGTATAGCATGCCGATTTAAATCCGTGCTTTCTTGCTTCCGAAATCGCGTCTTGCAAAATCTCAAGGTGCCCTATGTGGACGCCGTCGAAGGTTCCGAGCGCAACGACAAGCTCATCCTCTATGCTCAACTCATCAATACTTTTAAATACCTGCATCTATCTATCAACTACGACCTTTAAGGCCTTAAGTTCTCCTTTACTGTCTATTGAAGCCGTGCCAAGGAACAGCCCTTTATTATACACTCTGTATACACTTCCGCTCTTCGATATGCTATAGCCTATTCTCCCAGTCTCGTTTCCGTTGAGAAAAAATTTAACTCTGTCGTCCGCAAGCTCCGCTATTCCGAGATTAGAAAGTGTCTTGTCGATTGGAAGAATGAGTGCCTCTCTTTCTTCCTCTGTCATATTTAAAATTTCTTGCAAGTCTGTTGAGTCTTCGAGTGTAAAAACTCCGCTCGATGTACGGCAAAGCTCCGTCATTATAGCGCCACAGCCGAGGCTCCTTCCTATATCATCGCAAATGGTCCTGATATATGTGCCCTTTGAGCACCATACATCAAATGAGATATCTCCGCTACAAAGGTCTATACTGCATACATTGATATCTTGAATAAAAATTTTCCTTGCTTTGATCTCGAAATCCTGACTTTGCCTTGCAAGATCATAAGCCCTCTGTCCATTAATTCTTATCGCAGAAAACTTCGGAGGAATCTGTTCGATCCAGCCTGTGTAAGCTTCAAAAGCCCGTAGTATGTCATCCTCGCTTATCTGCGAAAAATCGTATCCTGAGAGAATTTGCCCTGTAATATCGAGAGTGTCGCTTGTCTTGCCGAGCTTCATGGTTGCATGATAGGACTTTATGTCCTCATCATAATATTCAATCATGCGTGTAGCCTTGCCTATGCATATCGGAAGAACTCCGGTTGCCATCGGGTCGAGCGTCCCTGTATGGCCGATTCTCTTAACACCGAAGGCAGTTCTCAGCTTGGCAACAACATCGTGCGATGTCCAATCCTTTGGCTTATTTACCGAAATTACGCCTGAATCCTTCATTATTCTACCGCCTCGATAAGCAGAGGTATCAACTGCTCTTTGAGCTCGTCAACTGATAGATGCGATGTTATTCCTGCCGCGTTATAGTGGCCACCGCCACCAATTTTCTGTGCAAGCTCCGCAACATTTACCTGCCCAAGTGAGCGAAGGCTGACCTTAACACAATCCTCTGCTTCTTTTACAAGAGCAGAAAGAACAACATCCTCTATTGAAAGAATATCGGAAACAAGGCCGTCAACATTTGAAAGCTTAGCTCCTGTCTCCTCGAGGTCCTTTGCAGTGATTGTTCCAATTGCAATCTTGCCGTCCTTCAAATATTCGAGCTTCGAGATGACCAAGCTCTCGAGCTTAACGATATTCTTTGGCTTTCTATCATAGATGAGGGCGCTTACAGGCTTGGAATTGAAGCCTTCAACATCATATAATTCCATCGCGATTTTGTGAGTTCTCGCAGTGGTATTTGAGTGCTGGAAATTCCCAGAATCCGTTGTTATTGCTGTAAAAATCGCATTGGCAATCTCGAGGTCTGGCTTTACATCAAGCGCCTTGATTAGCATATAGACAAGCTCTCCTGTTGCTGAGCTTAAAGGCTCGCAATAATAGAAATCATATTGAATGTCTGTGTCAGCCGTTTCGTGATGATCTATACAGCCTTTGACTTTGCCTCTGCTAAAGATATCTTCACGGCCTTTGATTCTTTTACTGCCTGCGCAGTCGAGCATTAGCGAAAGGTCGAATTCGGAAGGCAAATCCGAGCCGTCTGTCAGCATATCGCCTGCAAGGAAATCAAGGTTGTCAGGAATTTCCTTGTCGTATACTATTCGGCAAACCTTGCCCTTCTTTGTAAGCGCACTGCAAAGTGCCACAGATGAACCGAGCGCATCTCCGTCGATATTGACATGAGGAAAAATCGCAATTGTTTCATGCTTCATTAATTCTTTTGCAATATCATTGATGCTTATTTCGTTCATATATTAAATCCTTTCGTTAATTTCATGCTAAAAGAAAATTTTCTTTCTGCCTTGAAGCTTCTCGGCTATTTGCTAATCTTGGCTATTTGCTTATTTGTTAATTTCCTCGATGATTGAATCGATTTTTCTGCCGTAATCCATCGACGAATCGATCTTGAAAATCAGCTCTGGCGTATGGCGAAGCTTGACGTCTTTAGACACCTTAGTCCTAAGAAGACCCGAAGCTTTTCTGAAGCCCTCGAGCACTTCCTCGTTCACCGCTTCTCCATCCTCACCGGATAAGACAAGTGGTGTCACATATACTGTCGCATAACTTCCGTCGCTTGTTACGTCAACACCCGAAATAGTGATTATTCTGTTAGCCAGTCTTGGGTCCTTAATTCCGTTGATGAGAAAAGAGCTGATGCTTTTCTTAATCTCTTCGCCCAATCTTCCCTGTCTGTATCTTGCCATATGTAAATCCTATAATCCTATCTTTTTATCTCAACCATTGTGAAGCATTCGATGACATCGTCAGGCTTGATATCGTTGTAATTCTCGATACCGATACCGCATTCATATCCTGCAGCGACTTCCTTGGCATCATCCTTGAATCTCTTGAGTGATGAAATTGTACCCTCGTGAATTACAATGCCGTCTCTTACAAGTCTGATCTGCTCGTTACGCTTAACGATACCTTCCTTGACATAGGCACCGCCGATGATTCCAACATTTGGAACCTTGAATGTCTGTCTGATTTCTGCCTTTCCGAGAACTTCTTCCTTGAATTCAGGATCGAGCATACCCTTCATGGCGTCTGAAATATCGTCGATGATATCGTAAATGACTCTATATAATCTTACTTCGACATCGGCATCCTGGGCCTGATTCATTACAGCTGTCGTAGGTCTTACATTAAAGCCGATGATAATAGCATCTGATGTCTCAGCAAGCATAACGTCGGATTCGTTAACAGTACCAACTCCGGAGTGAATAACCTTGATCTTAACTTCAGGCGTCTCAAGCTTCTCAAGTGATGAAATGATAGCACCTACCGAGCCTTGTACGTCGCCCTTGATGATGAGGTTGAGTTCCTTTGTCTGTCCTTCCTGAATCTGTGCGAAGAGCTTGTCGAGTGTTGTACTTGCGTTCTTTGCAAGAACATCTTCTCTCAGCTTCTCAAGACGCTTTCCTGCGATTTCTCTTGCAAGCTTATCGTCCTTAACGACATTAAATGAATCACCTGCATTAGGAACATCGGATAATCCGAGAATTTCTACTGCAGTAGCAGGGCCTGCCTTGCGGATAACGTCTCCGCGGAAATTCGTCATAACACGAATTTTACCTGAGCATGTACCAGCAACGACACTCTGTCCTGACTTCAATGTACCATTTGTAACAAGAACTGTTGCGATAGGTCCCTTTGCCTTGTCAAGTCTTGCTTCGATAACAGTACCAGAAGCGAGTCTGTCTGGATTAGCCTTGAGTTCAAGCACTTCTGCCTGAAGAAGTATCATCTCAAGAAGGTCTTTGATTCCTTCGCCCTTCTTAGCTGATACTGGAACAGAAATTACATCTCCGCCCCAATCTTCTACAAGAATTCCGTGCTCTGTAAGTTCTTGCTTTACTCTGTCAGGATTTGCACCTGGCTTATCCATCTTGTTGATTGCAACAATGATAGGTACGCCTGCAGCCTTTGCGTGGCTGATAGACTCAACAGTTTGAGGCATTACACCATCATCTGCAGCTACTACAAGAACTGCTATATCTGTAACCTGTGCACCTCTTGCACGCATTGTTGTGAAGGCCTCATGTCCTGGTGTATCAAGGAATACAATCTTCTTTCCGTTGATTTCTACCTCGGACGCACCGATGTGCTGAGTGATTCCACCTGATTCTCCTGCTGTAACATTTGTATTACGAATTGCGTCAAGCAGGGATGTCTTACCGTGGTCAACGTGTCCCATAACGGTAATGATAGGTGGACGTTCTTTCAAATCCTTAGGATTATCTTCGTGGTTATCGATACCTTCTTCAACAACTTCTTCTTGCTCTTCGGTTACAACAAGCTGAATGCCAAGGTCTTCTGCAAGCATTTCAACTGCATCCTTGTCTAAGGTCTGGTTGATAGTTGCCATAACGCCCATCTTCATCATAGCCATGATGATCTTCGAAGCCGAAATCTCTGCCTGCTCGGAAAGTCCTGCTACAGTGATTGGAACTGTTACAGCGATTGTGCCTTCTGGCAGGAGCTCTTCGATATCTATCTCAGGCTCATCCTTTGGCTTGTTCTTTCTCTTATGACGAGTCTGCTTCTCAAGTGAGCCGTCATCGATATATGCATTCTTGTTATTCTTTGTATTTCTTCCGTCTTCACGGCGGTCAAATTTGCTCTGCTTCTCTTTGTCCTTATTATCGAAGAACTTCTTGCTCTTGCCCTTGCTCTTTGTTTCTACAGGGGCATCTTTTCCTGCAGATGAAGACTTGCGCTGATTTGGACGAGCCTGCTTCTTTTGATTATCATCCTCGTCCTTTGCAAAATTCCTATGCTCGCCTCTGCTATTTCTGTCAGCATGCTCGCCCCTCTCGTTTCGGTCGTTTCTGCGAGCTCTGCTGTCATTATTCTCGCCTCTTGTCTTGCTCTTTCTTTGATCTGTCTTATCGTTCTTTGATCCCTGAGCCTTCTTAGGTGTCTCCTTGACATCATTTACATCAAGTACCTTCTTGAAGCGCATAGGCTTGCCAGGAGCATTTACATATTCCTCGCTCTTTTGCTCTGTTGGAGCTTCAGCCTTGCTGTCATCGGCCTTGACATCATCCTTAGCTTCCGACTTAGCTTCTTTATCTGCTTTTGCTTCAGCATCGGCGTCAGCTTTCTTAGCATCATCTACAGCTGTCTTAAGATCTGCCTTAGCATCTTTGTTTGCTGTATCGTCTGCCTGCTTCAAATCCGAAGCCTTTGGAGTTGCTTCTTTTGCTTCTATTGCTTCTATTGCATCTTTAGCTTCGTCGCTTCCACCAGCAACTTCCTCTTCTTTTGCAGTAGGCTTAGCAACAGGCTTAGCAGTTGGCTTTGCTGTTGGCTTAGCTGTAGGCTTTGCAGTTGGAGCCTTTGGCATTGGCTTATCCTTATTGATAATAGGAACCGCCTTAATCTTTGGCTTGTTACTATCTGCAGAAGTCGAAACAGAAGAGCCCTTCATAAGCTTAATCGTGCTCTCCAATCTGCTTACATCATTGTCATCTATATTACTGCTTTGAGTTTTGATATCTATTCCAAGCTTGGTCGAATAGTCTTTTAATTCCTGCAATGAAATGTCAAGCTCCTGCATAATATCTTTAGCTTTCTTTGACATTCTTAACCTCCTTAAGTAGTTCTAAATTAAGTTGACTGAGCATTGCACTGTCAAGCGAGCACTTGCATTGTCTGTTCCAAGATTTCCTCTTAAATGCATTTAGGACGCAGTCTTCATTCTTGCATAAATACATGCCTCGTCCTTCCGCTCGACCCGAATAATCAATCTTAATAACATTATCCTGCTTAGTGAGCCGTATCAGCGTCTCCTGTGGAAAGGATTGCATACATCCGATACAGCGTCGCATTGGATTAGATTTCTTCATCCTCGTACTCATATTCTTCGTCACTATTATCATATTCGTCAAAATCAAATCCGCTTTCTTCAAGCTGAGATTTGCTCTTGATATCTATCTTCCATCCGCTTACCTTAGCAGCAAGTCTTACATTCTGTCCTTCTCTTCCGATTGCCAAAGAAAGCTGTTGCTCAGGAACTACAGCTGTTGCCATCTGCTCTTCCTCGTTAACATATACTTCTTCAACAATTGCTGGCTTAAGAACATTTCTTACTAAGATAGCTGGATCCTCGTCCCATACGATAATGTCTAATTTCTCACCGAAAAGTTCATCTGCGATGTTCTGCACTCTTGCGCCTCTGTTACCTACGCATGCGCCTACAGGATCAACATTCTCGTCATGTGAGTAAACAGCGATCTTTGTGCGAGATCCTGCCTCTCTTGCTACGCTCTTAATTTCAACGGTTCCGTCTGCAATCTCCGGAACTTCGAGTTCAAACAGGCCTCTGATAAGTCCAGGATGTGTTCTTGACAGAAATACCTGAGGTCCTTTGCTATCCCTCTTAACATCCTTGATATATACCTTAATTCTGTCTCCAACCTTGAAACTCTCTGTTCTGACCTGCTCTCTTGTTGTGATTATGCCCTCTGTTAATCCAAGTGAAACAAGTATAGTACCGTTGTTTATTCTTTCGATCTTACCGCTGACAACATCACCGACTCTGTCGCTGTATTCGTTGTATGAATTGTTTCTTTCTGCCTCTCTGATCTTCTGAACAACTATCTGCTTTGCACCCTGTGCAGCGATTCTTCCGAAGTCCTTAGGGTCAATCTGATATTCTACGAAATCACCTATCTCATAGCTCTCATCATATGACTTAGCTTCCTCAAGAGATACCTCTGTACTGTCATTTTCGACCTCTTCGACTACTTCCTTAGCCATAAGAACCATTACTTCGCCTGTTTCTCTGTCAACAATAACTCTTATATTTGAGTCGCCGTAATTCTTCTTATATGCGCTTTCAACCGCATCCTCAATGGCCTGAATGATTTCCTCCTTTGAAATATTCTTCTCGCGCTCAAGATCAGAAAGCGCTTCTAAGAACTCCTTGTTCATTTTTTCCTCCTTGTTGTCTCCTTGTTGTTATGTAAATGAATACATAGAGTCATGTATAAAATAATTAACTATTGGTAAAAGTGTTAGTAAAAAATTTCTGAAATATTGCCTAAAACATCGCTAAAAGATCACTGCCAAATTTATCTTTGAAATCTTCTTTGCCTGAAGCTCTATCGTCTGTCCGTCGGCTTCAACTTTGACAATGTCTCCGTCTTTTCCTATCAGCGTCCCTTCGAGCTTCTTATTGCCGTCAATTGCCTCGTATAACTTAATCTCAACCGGCCTTCCAGCAAATCTACGAAAATCCGAATCCTTAATCAGCTCTCTATCAAGCCCAGGCGATGATACTTCGAGTAGATATGCTCTGTCGATGAAATCTTCCTCATCGAGCTTATCGCTTAAGAATCTGCTTACATCTTCGCATTCTTCGATGTTCACATACTCATCCTCGGCATTCTCTGTCTTGTCAAGAACGAGCTTGAGCTTCCAGTCAGGACCCTCTTTCTTGTATTGTATCTGATATATTTCTAAGTCCTTTTCGGCAAGATAGTCGCTTAACATTTCTTCAATCTTGCTTCTTATTTCTTCCTTATGCAAAATATATTCCTCCGAAAATCCCTAACATAAGTGAAAGAGTGGGGTTTCGCCCACTCTTCCGTGAAATAACTTACTGCTATTAATATACACTACAATCATTGAAATTGCAAGGAAATTTACTGCAAAGCGCTTTCCTTGACCTTTGTCAGAGCTTTTTTCATAGGAGCAAGTGAAAGTATGATTATCGTTACTATGCCCTCTGCAAAAATATATACTGCATTATATGCCATCGAATAAGGGAGTGGGCTCCATCCATCCCATGCTGTCGAGCCAGCAGCAACCCACGCAAGACCCGCGAGTGTTGCAATAACCCATCGGCCTACTATCGCAACCGAATAACCTTTGAGAAGGCCGTTTTTTGCATCCTTGAAAAAGCCCGCAATTCCCATGACGCTGAAAGCAAGCACATAATCGAGTATTACCTGTGGAATAGATACAACGTATGGTCCGAGGACAAATTGTATCAATCCGTAGATAAGACCGCAAAGAACGCCCTTCTTCCAGCCGTATATCCATGCAGGAAGAACGATTACAAGCATTGAAAACAAAGTCACAGATCCGCCGAACGGAAATTCGTAGACCTTGATCATACTGCATACTGTGGCGAGCGCTATACAAATAGCACAAGTAGTTAACTCTCTAATTTTCATTAAAAAAACCTCCTTAATACAAGGAGGGCTTGATTCTGCAATTATTGTAAAATTGCTTCCCTACGCAGGCATTATCCTGTTCAGGTTATGAGGGACTGGGATTTGCATCCCGATCTCAGCATCAAGCGCCCCTAGCTAATTTATTTTTTATTACGGAATGATAGTACTCTCTACCAAGTTGAATGTCAAGATTTGAATCTGAGCATTCGCATAGAATTGAGTATGCATATCATCGCAACGCCTACATCGGCAAATACTGCAACCCACATTCCTGCAATGCCGAGTGCTCCAAGTACAAGGCACACAGCCTTAACAGTCAAAGCAAATACGATATTTACCTTTGCTATTCCGACCGTCTTTCTGGCAATTCTTACAAGCAAAGGAATCTTGCCGATATTGTCGTCCATGATGACTACATCTGCTGCTTCTATTGCTGCATCAGATCCGAGCGAACCCATTGCTATGCCGATATCTGATCTTGAAAGTACAGGTGCATCGTTGATTCCATCGCCGACAAAAGCAAGCTTTCTGTCTGAACCTGCAGTCGATTCGAGGAGTTCCTCTACGCAGGAAACCTTGTCCTGTGGAAGAAGGCCAGCTCTGTAATCTGTAATGCCAAGTTCCTTTGCTACCTTCTTGGCTGATGCTTCAGAATCTCCGCTGAGCATTACAAGTCTTCTTACGCCGAGCTTAGCAAGCTCTGCAACAGCTTCTTTTGCACCATTCTTTGGAGCATCGAATACCTCGAGCCTTCCGGCATATTTACCGTCTACAGCAACGAAGACTGTCGTGCCGTCAAATTCTTCAAGTCCGCTGAGGCCCATTGCCTCAAGCTGTTTTCTATTACCGACAACAACTCTGTGATCATTAACAAGAGCACTTATTCCCTTGCCGGCTTCATTAACGACTTCCTTGATGGCACTTGCATCAATCTGGCTCTTGCAAGCCTCAGTAATGGCGAGTGCGATAGGATGTGTTGAATTAAATTCAGCTCCTGCAGCATAGTATATAAGCTCGTCTTCTGTAAAACCATCAGCTGATTCAATATTTACGAGCTTGAATTTGCCCTCTGTGAGAGTGCCAGTCTTGTCAGATACAAGCGTATCAAGCTTTGCCATCATTTCAAGGTAGTTAGAGCCTTTAACCAGCACACCTATATTTGATGCCGCACCAATTCCGCCAAAGAACGAAAGTGGAACAGAAATAACAAGTGCGCATGGACAGGATATTACAAGGAATGAACAAGCCCTGAGTATCCAGTCGCTGAAGTTTCCTACAAAGAGTGGTGGGATGAAAGCAAGTATTACAGCGCAGGCTACTACAATAGGAGTATAGTATCTTGCGAATCTTGTAATAAAAGCTTCAGTGTTTGACTTCTTCTCTGCAGCATTCTCGACAAGCTCAAGAATCTGCGCAACGGTTGAATCATCATAGAGCTTGTCTGCTCTTACTCTCAGAGCAGTATCGCCGTTGATGCATCCTGAAATGATCTCCTCGCCTACACTAATCTCACGAGGTACAGATTCTCCTGTCAGTGCCGATGTATTAACATAGCCACTTCCCTCGATTACCGTGCCGTCAACCGGAATTTTTTCTCCTGGCTTGATGAGAAGAATATTGCCGATTTCGACATCTTCAGGATCAATCACCTCAATATTGCCGTCTTCCCTTTCTACGTTGGCATACTCAGGCGCAATGCTAAGCAAAGCCTGTATGGACGCACGGGATTTGCCGACTGCATAGTCCTGGAAAAACTCTCCGACTACATAGAAAAGCATAACGGCAACACCCTCGCTATATTCTGCAGTAGCAAACGCGCCTACAGTTGCGAGCGTCATGAGGAATGTCTCATCGAGCATCAGACCTTTGGCGATTCTTCTGAAGCACTTGATTACGACCTCGTATCCGCAGAGAAAATACGGTACAAGATATAATCCTATCATCGCAAAAGCATTGTCCGAAATTGCAGAAAGCGCACCGGTATGCTCAGCGATGAGCAAGCTGAAGAATAGAACCGCAGAGATAATTATGCGTATTAATAATTTCTTCTGACTAGAGGATAATCTTTGCATCTGGGAGTACCTTCGCAGTTGTCTTTACGACTTCATCAACTACGGCATCAAATTTGTCATCGTCTGCTTCAAGAGCAAGCTTAAGTGTAAGGAAGCTTACGGATGCGTCCTTTACGTCAGGAATGTTCTTAATAGCGGTCTCAAGCTTAGCAGCGCAGT
This sequence comes from Sphaerochaetaceae bacterium, assembly GCA_963588675.1. GTDB lineage: Bacteria > Bacillota > Clostridia > Peptostreptococcales > Anaerovoracaceae > Crickella. The sequence continues at coordinate 13,738 of CAVAIH010000029.1, forward strand.
TAGCGCAATCAAGTCCTTCAAGCTTAAATTTCTTCTTCATAATTAAATCCTCCTAATTAATCTTGTAAAAATTTCATTATTCCTCGATGTGCTCCTTGCCCATCGCAATGATAGTCTTGACATGCTCATCAGCGAGCGAATAGATAATAGCCTTGCCTTCCCTTCTTGCCTTAACAAGCTTGGAAGTCTTAAGGAGCTTAAGCTGGTGCGATACCGCTGATTGATTCATCTCAATGTCAGCGCATATCTCCGAGACATTCTTCTCGCCATCGAATAAGTCATAAAGAATCTTAATCCTTGTCGAATCGGAAAACATCTTGAAAAGATCCGCTAATTCGAGCAGTTCTTCCTCGTCTATGCCATTGATGTACGGCTCCATCTTTACCTCCTTTTGAACATCTACTACTTATTCTTGCTCCAGCATTTGCTTTCGCTCTCGCTTGAACATATGAAGATATTATCATATATTAATAAAAAGTCAAGTGCTTAGCACCTGACTTTTTACATTTTTTTCTATTTTTTTAGCGCGGCTCTAAGCACGGCTCTTGTTGCAAGCAATCTTTGAGAACGCAAAGGGCTTAGCGATTGCACGACCTCTGCCACTAAGCGCGGCACGTGTTACTTGAGGAATCTTTGAGTCACCCGTGCTTAGCGATTATACGACTTGTGCCACTTAGCGTGACACAGGGTGCTTGACGGATCTTTGACGACGCCCGTGCTTAGCGATTGAGTGATGGCAAATCTCTATTTGCCATCGCGAAGAGCTTAGCATCGGCTGCGTCGGCAACGAAGCGAGAGCGTGCCGGCAAGCACCCTAGGTCGCGCTCCTGCATCAGCTACGTCACCAACGAAGCGAGAGCGTGCCATCAAGCATTATGAGTCGCGCTCCTGCAT
>CAVAIH010000030.1:0-14487 GCA_963588675.1 Sphaerochaetaceae bacterium
TTAGGAAAGAGGAGTATTCGTTATGGCAAGAGCAACGATGGACAAGATAACCGCTCTCACAAAGAACAGAGGATATATATATCCAGGTTCGGAGATTTACGGTGGACTTGCAAATACATGGGACTACGGCCCACTTGGTGTTGAGCTTAAGAACAACATCAAGAAGGCATGGATGCGCAAGTTCGTTCAGGAATCTAAATACAATGTAGGCCTTGATGCCGCAATTCTGATGAATCCTGAGACATGGGTAGCATCGGGTCACGTAGGCGGATTCTCCGATCCTCTTATCGATTGCAAAAGTTGCAAATCAAGATTCAGAGCAGACCAGCTCATAGAGGCCTTCTTCAAGGAAAAAGGCGAAGAGGTTCAGTGCGACGGTTGGGATAACGAGAAGCTTGAGTCCTTTATCAAAGAGAATGGCATAACATGTCCGGAGTGCGGAAAGCAAGACTTCACGGGCATCCGCAAATTCAACCTCATGTTCAAGACCTTCCAGGGTGTAACAGAGGATTCTTCTGCGGAGATTTATATGAGACCTGAGACTGCACAGGGAATTTTCGTAAATTTCAAGAACGTTCAGAGAACTTCAAGAAAAAAGGTTCCTTTCGGAATCGCACAGGTTGGTAAGGCATTCAGAAACGAGATTACTCCTGGTAATTTCATTTTCAGAACAAGAGAATTTGAGCAGATGGAACTTGAATTCTTCTGCAAGCCAGGCACAGAGCTTGATTGGTTCGCTTATTGGAAGGATTATTGCTACAACTTCCTCAGAAATCTCGGAGTCAAAGAGGAGAGCTTGAGATTCAGAGACCATGATCCTGCTGAGCTTGCACATTACAGCAATGCCACAAGCGACATTGAATTCGAATTCCCATTCGGCTGGGGTGAGCTCTGGGGTATTGCGTCGAGAACCGATTTCGACCTTACGGCTCACATGAATCACTCTGGACAGGATATGAACTATCTTGACCCTGAGACTAACGAGAAATACATTCCTTATGTAATAGAGCCTTCCGTAGGTGTAGAGAGAATGCTTTTGGCAATACTTGTAGACGCATACGATGAAGAGGTTCTGACAGACAATAACGGCAAGGAGGATGTAAGAACTGTTCTGAGGCTTCATCCTGCACTCGCACCTTATAAGGTTGCTGTGCTTCCGCTTTCTAAGAAATTAGAAGAGGTAGCATTACCAATATATGAAGAGCTTTCTAAGTACTTTATGGTTGAGTACGATGCTTCGGGATCAATCGGCAAAAGATACAGAAGAGAGGACGAAATCGGAACTCCGTTCAGCATCTGCGTTGACTTCGAGACAGAAGAGCAACAATCCGTTACTATTCGTGATAGAGATACTATGGAGCAAGTACGAGTACCTTTATCCGAGGTAAAACAATACATTGAAGAGAAACTAATGTTTTAATTAAGGAGATCGAAGAAATGAAGTACGTTTATTCCTTTAACGAGGGGTCAAAAGACCAGAAGAACCTTCTTGGTGGTAAGGGCGCAGGCCTTGCAGAAATGACAAAGATCGGACTGCCTGTTCCTTTCGGTTTTACAATCACAACAGACGCATGCAAGAAGTATATCGAAGAGGGAAATACTCTTGATCAGGCAATCATCGACGAGGCTATGGAGCATCTTGCTGAGCTCGAAGAGGTTATGGGCAAGAAGTTCGGAAGCACAGAGAATCCTCTGCTTGTATCGGTAAGATCAGGCGCACCTATCTCGATGCCAGGCATGATGGATACTATCCTGAATCTCGGACTTAATGATGAATCAGTTAAAGGACTTGCAGCAAAGACTGAGAACGAGAGATTCGCTTATGACAGCTACAGAAGATTCATTCAGATGTTCGGCGATGTTGTAATGGAAATCGACAAGAAGAAATTTGATGCTATTTTCAACGCACAGAAGAAGAAGTCGGGCGCAGAATATGACGTAGACTTGAACACTGAGGACCTGAAGGAAATCATCGTAGGTTACAAGGCACTCGTTAAGGAAGAGCTCGGAAGAGAATTCCCACAGGAGCCAAAGGACCAGCTCCTCGAGGCTATCCAGGCTGTATTCCGTTCATGGAACAACGAGAGAGCTATCCTTTATAGAAAGCTCAACGACATTCCATCATCACTTGGAACAGCTGTAAATGTTCAGTCGATGGTATTCGGTAATTCAGGAAACAACTCCGGAACAGGCGTTGCTTTCACAAGGAACCCTGCAACAGGAGAAAACAAGATTTTCGGAGAATTTCTCGTTAACGCACAGGGCGAGGACGTAGTTGCTGGTATCAGAACACCTCAGCCAATCGACGAGATGAAGGAAGCTTTCCCAGATGTATATAAGCAGTTCGAGGATGTTGCTTCAATTCTTGAGAATCACTATAAAGATATGCAGGATATGGAGTTCACTGTTGAAGACCGCAAGCTCTTCATGCTCCAGACTCGTACAGGTAAGAGAACGGCCGCTGCAGCAGTTAAGATTGCTGTAGACATGGTAGCAGAGGGCAAGATTGATAAGGAAGAGGCTATTATGAGAATAGCTCCTGACCAGATCAACCAGCTTCTCCACCCAACATTTGACGCTGATGAGCTTTCAAAGGCTAAGGCTGTTGCAAAGGGACTTCCTGCTTCACCAGGAGCTGCAACAGGCGCAATTTACTTCTCGGCTGAGTCAGCAGCTGCAGCAGTAGAGGAAGGCAAGAAAGTTATTCTTGTAAGAGAAGAGACATCACCTGAGGACCTCGCAGGAATGGTTGCTGCTGAGGGCATCCTTACAGCAAGAGGCGGTATGACATCACATGCTGCTGTAGTTGCAAGAGGAATGGGTAAGTGCTGTGTTGCTGGATGCAAGGACATCACAGTTGACGAGGTAGCAAAGACTCTCTCAGTAGATGGCAAGAAGTATGTTGAAGGACAGCAGATTTCTCTTAACGGTTCTGACGGAAGCGTATATCTTGAGGCAATCAAGACCGTAGCTCCAACTCTTTCGGGAGATTTCGGAACAATCATGGATTGGGCTGACGATATCAGAACTCTTAAGGTTAGAACAAATGCAGATAATCCAAGAGATGCTAAGCAGGCTGTTGAATTCGGCGCAGAGGGCATCGGACTTTGCAGAACAGAGCATATGTTCTTCGAGGATGAGAGAATTCCTAAGATCAGAAGAATGATTCTTGCTGATACAGAGGAAGAAAGAAGAGAGGCTCTTGCAGGACTTCTTCCATACCAGAAGGAAGACTTCAAGGGAATTTACAAGACTATGGGCGAGCGTCCTGTTACAATCAGACTTCTCGATCCACCTCTCCACGAATTCCTTCCAAAGACAGAGGAAGATATGAAACAGCTTTCAGAGCAGTTCGGTATGCCTTTCGAGAAGGTGCTGAACAAGACTCTTGAGCTTCACGAGTTCAACCCAATGCTCGGACACAGAGGATGCAGACTTGCTGTTACTTATCCTGAGATTGCTGAGATGCAGACAACTGCTATCATCAGCGCAGCTCTCGAGGTTCGCAAGGAAGAGGGAATTGACATCGTTCCTGAAATCATGGTTCCACTGGTTGGTCATGTTAACGAGCTTAAGAACGTTAAGAAGGTCATCGACGAGGTAGCTACTAAGCTCATCGCTGAGTCTGGAGAAGACATGAAGTACATGGTAGGTACAATGATTGAGATTCCAAGAGCTGCTCTTACAGCTGATGAAATCGCAGAAGAAGCTGAGTTCTTCTCATTCGGTACTAACGACCTTACACAGATGGGCTTCGGATTCTCAAGAGATGACACAGGCGCTATCATCAAGGAATATGTTGATAAGGGCATCCTTGAGGCAGACCCATTCCAGTCACTCGACACAACTGGCATTGGCAAGCTTGTTAAGATGGCTGTTGAAGAAGGCAGAAAGACAAGACCTAACATTAAGCTTGGTATCTGCGGAGAGCACGGCGGAGATCCTGCATCAATCGAATTCTGCAACAGCGTTGGCCTGAACTACGTTTCATGCTCACCATTCAGAGTTCCAATCGCAAGACTTTCGGCAGCTCAGGCAGCTATCAAGGAGTCACGCCAGTAAGCTAATAAGAGTAACGGCTTAGAAAAGTTGCGTCAGCAAAGGCCTGACGCTGACAGCGTAGGAATAACAACAGATATGAAAATGGTCACACATCCGATTGGAATGTGTGACCGTTTTTTTGTATTCTATTCTAACTTAATATTTCGCCATGCTCGCTCGGGAATAGCATACCTTTCGAAAATGGCATTTATTTCGGCAAATCTTAAATGCTTATTCCAAGCTCATCGAAAGGCTTCCTTTGCCGTTAGAGCATTTAAGGTGCGCGATGGAGCCGTTGATTATTGTCATACATGGCTTGACGTGGCCTATGTCCGCGTTGAAGATGAATGGGCAATCGAGGTCCATTGAGATGAGCTCGATATAATCTTCCTTTGGGAAATCTCCCGGGAACATAATTCTGCCGAAGATAACAGCCTTGGTATTTCGGAAAAATCCAGCATATTTCATCTTGAGAAGTGACGCGTGGAGCTGATTTGGATTTGCTACGAAGGCATCGAAATACCAGATGATTCCATCCCCAGCATATTTGTCAAGGAAAAGCGCTGTGCCGTCGTAAGGCGTTCCGACAAGGTTGAAAATAATGTCGCTACAGCCACCGATAATTCGCCCCGTAACATCAAGCTCGTCCTCTGAAGGTGTTACATCAGGGACGCTCTCAGAAATCGCGGAGGAATTCTTCGTATTATACAATTCCCAGTAAACAGGGGCGTCCAGCCTAACATCAGACATAGCACCGAAAGTTCCGGACGAATCGTATTCCTCGAATGAATTCTGAGTGACAATATTTCCTTGAAGAATCGACAGAGCGTTGCTCTGGAAAATATGGTGCGGTCTCCAATCAAGGCTTCCTGCATTTATACCGTAGATTGTCGAAATGTCGAGCACGGTTGTGAGATAATACAGAATATTCGTAGGATCAGATGCGCCAACTACCCATTTAGGATTTTCCTTGAACAGGTCCGCATCTATATACGGAAGCGTCTCGATACAATATTCTCCGCCCGATGCTGAGATTATCATTTTGACGTCGGGATCTGAAACAAGCGCGTTGAATTCCTTGCCTCTTTGTTCTCCCGAAGAAGGCCTGAGCCCGTCAACTCTGACGCTTTCGGTCTCTTTAATCTTTAACCCTAATTCGCGAAAAGAATCAAGCGACGCATCAAAGGATTCGAGCTTATGTCCGACGCCTGCGCTTGGTGCGCAAATTCCTATCGTGTCATTGTTATTTGCTTTTGGAAAATCTGGATAAAACATGTCTTTATAATCTCCATAAATTGCAATTTCAAATTGAAAACTTTTGTTTATTCTATCATAAACGAAGAATGAAAAGAATCGACCTTCGAGCACTTTACAAGCATTTTTTCTAGCGCTTCAGGAAGAATTCTTGGCTTTGTTTTGGTTAATAAAAAAATTATTATTGTTAATTGCCAATTTTCATAATAGAATGATTTTAATCATGAAAACTACGAAAAAAAGGAGGCGCTATCTGATGAAAGTATCAAACGTACCTTTCAAAGGCACTGAAGAGCAGAAACAGAAGTTACTTGAGGTAATCAAGGAACACAAAGACCAGAGAGGCTCTTTAATGCCAATCATGCAGGCTGCACAGGACATTTATGGATATTTACCATATCAGGTGCAGAAAATTATCTCTGATGAAACAGGTATTCCTATCGAGAAGGTGTACGGAGTCGCAACATTCTACGCTCAGTTCACAATGTCCCCTAAGGGCAAGTATCAGGTTTCGGTATGTCTCGGAACAGCTTGCTATGTAAAGGGATCGGGAAATGTTCTCGACAAAGTTGAACAAGTGCTTGGCATTAAAGACGGCGAATGCACACCTGATGGAGTTTTCTCAATCGAGACATGCCGTTGCGTAGGCGCTTGCGGTCTTGCGCCAGTAATGATCGTAGGTGGAGACGTATATGGCAAAATCGTTCCCGATGATGTTCCGGGAATTTTGGCTAAGTATAAGTAGAGCGTAAGCGTACGGAGGATTAAGACATGAAATCACTGCAAGAACTTAAAGAGATTAAGGAACTCAAGCAGAGTCAAGTAGGCATACGTTTCGGAGGAGATGCTAAAGCCGAAAAGACATACCTTCTTGTTTGCGGAGGAACTGGATGCCAGTCCAACCACAGCAAGGAGCTGATTGAGCGCTTCGAGAAGTTAATTAAAGATGCCGGCAAGGAGAAGGAAGTTCAGATTGTTATGACTGGATGTCAGGGCCTTTGTGCTAAAGGACCTATCGTTGTAGTATATCCAGGTTCAACATACTATCAGCTCGTTCAGCCAGATATGGCAGAGAGAATTTTCAATGAACACATCCTTGGGGGACAGCCGGTTAAGGATTTCCTCATGATGGAGGAAGTAACAGAGGGCGTAGAGATTCCTTTTGAAGAATCAAGCTTCGCAAATGACCAACTGAGACTTGCCCTTAGAAACTGCGGAAGAATAAATCCAGAAGACATTGATGAATATGTTGCAAGAGACGGCTATCTTGCTCTTGGTAAGGCTCTTACCGAGATGACACCAGATGAGGTTATCGAAACAGTTCTCAATTCAGGACTTAGAGGCCGTGGCGGTGCTGGATTCCCAACAGGAAAGAAGTGGAAATTCGCAGCAGGCAACAGAGGACAGGTTCAGAAATATGTATGCTGTAATGCCGACGAAGGTGACCCGGGCGCATTCATGGATCGTTCCATCTTAGAGGGAGATCCACATGCAGTACTCGAGGCTATGGCTATCGCAGGATATGCAATCGGAGCTAACCAGGGATACATTTATGTAAGAGCTGAGTATCCTATCGCCATTGACAGATTGAAGATTGCCCTTAAGCAGGCAAGAGAATATGGCGTGCTCGGAAATAACATTTTCGGAACTGACTTCAGCTTCGATATCGACCTCAGACTTGGTGCCGGCGCATTCGTTTGCGGAGAGGAAACAGCTCTCATGACGTCAATCGAGGGTAACAGAGGTGAGCCACATGCTCGTCCTCCTTTCCCAGCAGTAAAGGGTCTGTTCGAATCACCAACCATTCTGAACAACGTTGAGACATATGCAAATGTTCCTCAGATTATCCTGAAGGGTGCTGATTGGTTCAGCTCAATAGGTACCGAAACATCAAAGGGTACAAAGGTATTTGCGCTCGGCGGTAAAGTTAACAATACAGGTCTTGTAGAGGTTCCTATGGGAACAACTCTGAGACAGGTTATTGAGAATATCGGTGGTGGTGTAGCTGACGGAAAGAAGTTCAAGGCTGCTCAGACAGGCGGACCTTCCGGCGGATGCATTCCTGAGAAATACTACGATGTTCCTATCGATTACGAGTCACTCGGAAAGATTGGCTCGATGATGGGATCAGGCGGTATGATCGTTCTGGACGAGGACAACTGCATGGTAGATATCGCTAAATTCTATCTTGGATTCACATGCTCAGAGTCATGCGGTAAATGCACGCCTTGCAGAATCGGAACTAAGCGTATGCTCGAGATTCTCGAGAAGATCAGCGAAGGAAAGGGCGAGCTTTCAGACCTTGATAAGCTCGAGGAGTTAGCACACTACATCAAGGCTAACGCTCTTTGCGGTCTTGGACAGACAGCGCCTAACCCAATACTTTCAACACTTGAGCACTTCAGAGATGAATTTGTTGCTCACATCGTTGATAAGAAATGCCCAGCAGGCGTATGCAAGGCTCTCCTGAATTACACTATCGATCCAGATAAGTGTAAGGGATGCACAAAGTGTGCAAGAAATTGCCCTGCAGGAGCTATCACAGGCGAGGTTAAGCAGGTACACGTAATCGATACAGCTAAGTGCATCAAGTGCGGACAGTGCATGGACAACTGTTCATTCGGTGCAATAAGCAAGAAGTAGCAGGAGGTCAGTAAAATGGCAGACATTAAAGTAACAGTAGATAATATACAAGTAACTGTTCCGGAAGGCTCCACTTTGCTGGAAGCTGCCAGAGCAGCGGGAATCGATGTTCCTACACTATGCTACCTCAAGGATTGCAATGCAATCGCAGCATGCAGATTATGCGTATGTGAAGTAGTTGGCGCAAGAGCTCTTGTTGCTGCATGCGTATATCCATGTACAGACGGAATGGTAGCATTCACAAATACAGAGAAGATTAAGGAATATAGACGCAAGACTCTCCAACTCATCCTTTCAGATCACGACCAGGATTGCCTTGGATGCGTAAGAAGCGGAAAGTGCGAGCTCCAGGATATGTGCTCAAGATACGGAGTTGAGAATACTTCATATTATTCTGGTCAAAAGAACCATTACGCAATTGATACGAGCTCGGCTTCAATCGTAAGAGACAACAACAAGTGCATTCTCTGCCGTCGTTGTGTCGGCGCTTGCGAGAAGCTTCAGGGAATCGGTGTCATCGGAGCAAACGAGAGAGGTTTTGCAACTACAATCGGAACAGCATTCAACCTTCCTCTTGCAGAGACAAGCTGTGTTAACTGCGGACAGTGCATCATCGCTTGCCCTGTTGGAGCTCTTTACGAGAAGGATTCAACAGCAGCTGTTAAGGCCGCAATTGAAGACCCTGATAAGGTAGTAATCGTTCAGCCCGCTCCATCAACAAGAGTAGGACTTGGAGAATGCTTCGGACTTCCTGTCGGCACTGAGGTTGAAGGCAAGATGTCAGCAGCACTTCACAGACTCGGCTTCGATAAGGTATTTGATACTAACTTCGCAGCTGACCTGACAATCGTTGAAGAGGCACACGAACTGCTCAACAGAGTAAATAACGGCGGAGTTCTTCCTTTGATTACATCATGCTCACCTGGATGGATCAAATTCTGCGAGCATTACTATCCAGATATGATTCCTAATCTTTCATCTTGCAAGTCACCACAGCAGATGTTCGGTGCTGTAACAAAGACATATTATGCAGAGAAGATGGGAATCGACCCTGCAAAGATTGTAAGCGTTTCTATCATGCCTTGCACAGCTAAGAAGTTCGAGGTAGGAAGAGACGATGAATCAGCATCAGGTTATGCAGATGTTGATTATGCACTGACGACAAGAGAGCTCGGAAGAATGATCAACGAAGCAGGACTCGACTTTGTCAACCTTCCTGATGAGCCATACGATAACCCACTTGGCGAATATACAGGTGCTGGAGTAATCTTCGGTGCCACAGGTGGCGTTATGGAGGCTGCTCTTAGAACTGCAGTCGAAAAAATTTCTGGCAAAGAGCTTATCGATCTTGACTTTGTGGATGTTCGTGGAACAGATGGCATTAAGGAAGCAAGCTACACAGTTGAGCCACTTGGCGAGGTTAAGGTAGCTGTTGCATCTGGACTTGCTAATGCAAGAAAACTTCTTGACATGGTAAAGTCAGGCGAGAAGACATACCACTTCATCGAGATCATGGCATGCCCAGGCGGATGTGCTAACGGTGGTGGACAGCCTCAGGTTCATGCTAAGGTTAGAAACAACATTGATGTCAGAGCAGAAAGAGCTAAGGGCCTTTACACACTCGACAAGAATGCTAAGCTTAGAAAATCTCACGAGAATCCTGTAGTACAGCAGTTGTATAAGGAATACTTCGGTGAGCCTAACAGCGAGAAGGCACACCATGTTCTCCACACAACATATGTTGAGAGAGTTGTTAACAAGGATTTCGAGTAAGATTTCGAATAAGATTTCGAAGAACGAAGCAGGGCGAGACATTGCTCTGTAACTCGATTTGCAGTTCAATAATCGAAATGCGAAACAGGGGAGGCGCCGTATGGCGTCTCCTTTTTTCATGCCCTGACGAATTAGTATTTGTAGAATTGGGCTATATGGGGTAAAATGAAAGAGCGTGCGTTGAACTTTTCGAGAGGTCGGATTTCGCTTTTCCAAAGAACGTGTCGAGAACGCACGAGAAATCGAAGCAGAGAAGTTCCAAGAACGAAATAAAAATTTTTTAAAATATAAAGAAGAAACAGCAAGAAAAAGAGAAAGAAAAAGGGGGAACATGAAGGATACTAAGCAGCAGAAGCTTGTCAGAAGAGAGCTTAATACACCGAACGCAGTGCTCTATCGCATACTCGGGATTGTATGCAAGATTATGAATGCAGGCACTAAGACCAAGTTCTATTACAAGGCTAAGCCAGGCGAGGATAAGGACCAGATCGTTATGATTTCAAATCATGCATCGAGGAACGATTATCTTTTCACTGCACCTCCATGTCTTCCAAAGAGACTTAATTATATTGTCGGATACAATGAATTCTTCAGATTTCCTAACAACGTTTTGCTTAAGGTGATGCAGGTTGTCCCAAAGAGGAATTTCACCAATGATACATACACAATTAAGCAAATTCTTAAGCTCAAGCAAAAGGGCGCGAGCTTCTGTTTCATGCCCGAGGGAATGAGTTCGATTACAGGCATGGCACAGCCGGTGATGCCTGGCGGTGCTAAGCTTCTCAAGAAGCTCGGACTTCCTGTATATTACAGCCATATCTCTGGAGGATATTTGACATTCACTAAGCACTGCCTCGACCAGAGAACAGGTAGAGTTGATGTAGTCGTTGACAGAATGTTCACTGCAAAGGAACTCGAAGAGCTGTCAGTTGAGCAGATTGAGGATAGAATGAACCGTCTTCTTGCTCATGATGATTACATCTGGAACAAGGAGCAACAGCAGTCCTTCGTTGCAAAAGAAGCGGGCGAGATGGCGAAGAGCCTCGACACACTTTTATATATGTGCCCTAAGTGCGGAGAAATGTACAAAATGACGACAAGCGGTAATACTATGACTTGCACTGCTTGCGGAAATTCGATAATAATCGACGATAAATATAATATTAAGCCTGCAGATGAGAATTCTGTATGCCCTGAGCTTGTAACAGACTGGACTATAATGGAAAGAAAGCAGGCGGAATCTGATGTAAGCAAGGAAGATTTCTCGTACAAAGAGCATGTTGCTATCGGTGAGCTTCCTAAGTACAAGGACCTTACAGGTGACGCGACATCGATTCTCTGCGGAGAAGGCGAGCTTAGTCTGGACCATGAAGGACTTCATTTTGTAGGAAAAAGAAACGGCGAGGACTTCAGCTTCGATATGAAGCCAAGGGAGGTACCGACATTCGGAATGTGCACGGACATCTCGAGATTCTACACCTTTGTTAAAGGGGAATTCATTGAATTTTACCCTGATAAGGGAGACGTTCTCAGATGGGACCATCTCACCGAAGAGATGCACAGATTCCATGGCGGAAAATGGCAGAATACAGAATATAGGCACACGCCGGATGTTCTTTAATATTTAAGCTAACAATATAGTTAATTATAGTTAATTATAGTAAATTCTGATTCGCTGTTTTCTTAATCGGCGAATCAAATTTAATTTAGTTTAACCTGATTAAATTAATTAATTCAATTCATATATAGGAGGTGGACTTATGTTACACGAAAATGCATGGACTTATTATGACGAGAAAGATTTAAAGGCAGTTGAGAAGCTCTCTTCAGACTATATTGACTTCCTAAGCGAAGGAAAGACAGAGCGCGAATGCACCGAACTGCTTGTTGAAATGGCTAAGGCTAAGGGATACAAGGATCTTGCGGATGTAATCGCAAACGACGAGAAGCTCGTAAAGGGCGACAAGGTATATGCAGTCAACATGAACAAGGCTGTGTTGATGCTTAATATAGGCGAGGACATCGTTGGAAGAGGAATGAACATCCTCGGTGCTCACATTGACTCGCCAAGACTCGATATCAAGCAGAACCCTTTATATGAGGACGAAGAGATTGCTTATTTCAACACTCACTATTACGGCGGAATCAAGAAGTACCAGTGGGTAACTCTTCCTATGGCAATTCACGGTGTCGTATGCAAGAAGGACGGCGAGTCTGTGAAGATTGCAATAGGTGAGAAGGATGACGAGCCTGTTTTCTTTGTAAGCGACCTTCTGATTCACCTTGCTGATGAGCAGATGAAGAAGATTGCTGCAAAGGTTATCGATGGCGAGGACCTTGATATCATCGTAGGCTCAAAGCCAATTAAGGGCGAGAAAAAAGAAGCCGTAAAGAAGAACATTCTTGCACTTCTTAAGGAATATTATGGCATTGAGGAAGACGATTTCTGGTCAGCAGAGCTTGAGGTTGTTCCTGCAGGTAGAGCAAGAGAGGCTGGCCTCGATAAAAGCTTGATTCTCTCGTACGGACACGACGATAGATGCTGTGCATATCCATCGGCAGTAGCTTTGTTCGATGTAGAAAATCCTAAGACGACAGCCTGCGGTCTCTTTGTTGACAAGGAAGAAATCGGAAGCGTTGGCGCAACGGGCATGGAATCGCATTTCTTCGAGGATATGATGAGAGAGGTTCTCGACAGAATGGGAATTTATTCAGAACTCAATCTTACAAGATGCCTCCGCAACTCCAGAATGCTTTCATCAGATGTTAATGCTGCCTATGATCCACTCTATGCAAGCAAATTCGATAAGGCTAATGCATCGAGATTAGGCCATGGACTTGTATTCTGCAAATTCACAGGAGCAAGAGGTAAGTCAGGCTCAAATGATGCAAATGCTGAATATCTCGGACAGCTCAGAGCCATGATGGACAAGCACGATGTCGTATACCAGTCGGCAGAGCTCGGCAAGGTAGACATTGGCGGTGGCGGAACAATCGCATATATTCTTTCACTCTATGGAATGCAAGTTGTCGACAGCGGTATTGCTGTTCTCAGCATGCATGCACCTTGGGAAGCAATCAGCAAGTGCGATTTATTTGAAGCATATAAGGGATACAAGGCGTTCCTTATAGAGGGATAGAAGGCTAAAGTTAGGATAGAAGATAAATGAAGACAGTACTTACAACCTTTATAATGGCGATGACGCCGGTAGTTGAACTAAGAGGAGCAATTCCTTTTGGTGTAATAGGCGGACTTACTATTTGGGAATCTTTTGCGATATCTGTAATCGGGAACATGGTACCTGTTCCTATAATTATCATATTCGTAAGAAAAGTGTTCGAGTGGCTCAGAACCAAGAGCGAACGGCTTAACGCAATGGTTACTAAGCTCGAGAACAAAGCGGACCAGAAGAAGGATATCGTCGAAAAATGGGAAGCGCTTGGATTGGCAATTCTTGTTGCGATTCCGCTTCCAGGTACAGGCGCATGGACGGGCGCTCTTGTTGCGGCCATGATGGATATGAGGCTCAAAAAGGCTCTGCCTGCTATTACGCTCGGCGTAATTGTTGCGGGCATAATCGTTTCAATTCTGACCTTCGGCGTCGACATGCTCATTTAGGGCGCTTTCGCTTCTTTGCACCGAGAACCTCGGCGGAAAGAATGTAGCATAACAACGATTTTGGGAGACATTAATTTGTCTCCCTTTTTCTTTGCAAAAAATTCTTTCTAGAAAGGAGTAATATGACTTATTATGATTTAATAACAGTTCCTGTAAAAACAATAGATAAACATGTATTCACATGGGTATTCGCAGTAATTTTAGGTGGACTTGGCGTAGATAGATTTTATCGCGGTCAAATTGGCTACGGAATTCTTAAACTAATTACAGGAGGAGGTTTCGGCCTCTGGTGGCTTATAGACGGTCTAATAGCAGCAATTAAATCCTATGGAAATGCATACGGAGAAGAAGATAATCTAACTTTCAATTTCGAAGGCACGTATTTGAAATAATTTGGATTCTTGTAAAATCAAGGTATAATAATTATATAAGATAGCTTGTTTATATATTTCAAATACTTAGATTACGAAAGGAAAATAGATTATGGAAAACGAAAAGATAGTAGAAGAAAAAAATGTAGAAAAAAAGCCAAAGAATTCACCAATATCCTATGTTATAGCGATACTGATTATAGCAGCCGTAGCTTATGCCTATTATTGTACTATACCCAAAGCGGTGCCTCAAGAGGGTTCACAATTTATAGGAACTTATGAATATGAACCAAATTCGGATAGTTTTAGTAGGTTTATGGACCTTGATGGTAATCTTTATCGTACTATATTAATTCTAAACGAAGATGGAACAGGAAGCTTTATTCATGCCGATCTAAATGAAAGTACAGTATGGAAAGAAAAAGATGGAGGTGCTGCTATTTACTATCCTGAAGCTGAAGTTGGTTCAGCGAGCGACTTTTTTCATACAAACGAAAACGGAAATCTCGTCTTTGATACAATAATAAACGGAGAAATAGTTTTCTCCTATGATGAAGAATACGGAACTTGGATTAAAACAGCTTAACAGACCTTCGGGTCTGTTTTTATTTTACAGAAAGGAAAGAAAAAATATGACTAGAATTAAACGAGCGCTTCCGATGGCGCTCATTATTGTTGCGTTCTCAACAACCGGTATATTTGGCGCATCAAACAAAATATTAACTGCAAGCTCTACCTCGGGCTCACCAGGAGTAACATATCAAGTATATACAGATGTAACCAGAA
>CAVAIH010000031.1:0-14202 GCA_963588675.1 Sphaerochaetaceae bacterium
TATTATGCGTGAGATTAAACGCAGAAGTAACTAGGAGTATTAATGCGTAAACTAGAAAAAAGATCTTGGATATGTATGGCGCTTGCACTGGTGCTTTTCGGAGGCATCGTATTATTTACGGTGCGCTTTGTTAAGGACGGCGGTGAATGGGCAAGCTTCTACGGAAATACGCAAATTTATACAGATGGCCAAATCAACAGGGGCCAGATATACGACAGAAACGGAGTCCTCCTGCTCGATTGCTCAACGGATGGCATTACATACAACGGCGATTCGACAATAAGGAAGGCAACGGTTCATGCCGTAGGCGATACACACGGAAATGTAGCAAGCGGTGCCATCAATATGTGGAAGGACCAGCTGATAGGCTACGACATCTTAAATGGAACATACGATACCACATCAGAGGGCAAGAGCCTGACCTTGACTATTTCAGCCGAAGCGAACAGAGTGGCATACAACGCGCTCGGAAGCAGGAACGGAACAGTCGGAGTATATAATTACGAAACAGGCGAAATACTCTGCATGGTCAGCAAGCCAAGCTTTGACCCTGCCGACGACAGCGGAACAGACTCCTCGTCGTCAATCTACTTTAATACCTTCCTTCTCGGAACCGTGACTCCGGGCTCGACCTTCAAGACGGTAACAGCTGGTGCTGCCTACGAGAAAATCTCGGATATAGAGGATTTTGATTTTACCTGCGACGGAGTAAACGAATATGAAGGCGAGAAAATCACCTGTAGCTACACTCACGGCAATGTGAACTTCGAGACTGCGATGGCGAAATCCTGCAACGGAGCCTTCGGAGAGTTAGCAAGAGAGGTAGGAGCAGGCACGCTTGAAAGATACGTCAAGAGCGTGGGACTGACCAAATCTTTGAATGTCAACGGTATCAAGACGGCAAAAGGAACCTTCGAATTTCCTGAGGATAATGAGATTGGACTCAGTTGGGCCGGAATAGGACAATATCAGGATTCTGTTAATCCTTGCTCGATGATGGTATATATGGGCGCTATTGCTAACGGCGGAGAAGCTATCTCGCCAACGCTGATCAAGAACTCGAACTTCCTGAAGAATCTGACAGGCGGAAAATCACTCGGCAAATACTTAAGCAGTGATACAGCAGCTAAGCTCAGCGAGATGATGAAATACAATGTTCAGACAACCTACGGAGAATCCAATTATTCTGGCTTGGACATCTACGCTAAATCAGGAACAGCTGAGGTAGGAACTTCGAGCAGTAACTCGCTCTTTGTCGGCTTCATCAATAACCCAGGTCATCCTTACGCATTCTTTGTATGGGTTGAGGGCGGAAGCTCAGGCGCCAGCGTTGCAGGCCCTGTGGCAAAAGCAGTGCTGAACGAGCTGATTAGCGAATAAATTTGAATGAAATGTTCTAACCTGATCGGGATGGATGGGTTTGGCCAAAATGGATAGACCAGAACGGAATGCTTAGAATAGAGCATAGACCTGAATAGAAACATCGAATAGAAATAAAGAAAGGAAGGCGAACTCAATCGCCTTCCTTTTTTCTATCTCGATCTATCTCGATCTATCTCGACTTATCTCGACTTGCCTCAATCTGTCTCGGCTTATCTCAACTTTTTTCAATCGATCTCGACTTTTCTCAATCTTTCTCGATTTGCCTCGCAATCGAATTATGCTGAACGCTGGCTCTTTGTCTTAAGAACTCTGAGCACTACATACATTGCCACGAATCCAACAACGAGTGGGATGATTGGGCTTGATACAAATCCTGCGATGATGTAAGACACGAATGCTATAACAGCAACAGTTGTTGCATATGGAAGCTGTGTTGAAACGTGACTTAAGTGGTGGCAACCTGCTCCAGCAGAAGACATGATGGTTGTATCAGAAATAGGTGATACGTGGTCTCCATATACAGCACCAGCCATGCAAGCTGAAATTACAGGAATTGTCATTTCAGGCTGAGCCTGTGTGATAGCAAGTCCGATTGGAATAAGAATTCCAAATGTTCCCCATGATGTTCCTGATGCAAATGCAAGTCCGCAAGCGATAAGAAAGAGTATTGCAGGAATGAATGCAAGGAAACCACTTCCCATTCCGTTAACTATTCCGGAAACAAATTCCTTGAGTCCAAGGCTGTCAGTCATAGCCTTAAGTGACCATGCAAATGTCAGGATAAGGATTGGTGGTACCATCTGGTTAAAACCAGAAGGAACGCAAGCCATACAATCTGTGAAGCTGATGATCTTTCTAGCGCAGTAGTAGATAACTATGAGAACAAGAGCAACCATGCTTCCGAGCGCAAGGCCAACGCTTGCATCTGAGTTAGCGAAGGCATTGATGAAGTTCTCTCCGCTAAAGAAACCACCGCTGTAAATCATTCCAGTTACGCAAGCAATGATGAGTACGATGATAGGAAGAACAAGGTCTATGAGCTTGCCGTTCTCGTTACCTTCCAGAGCAGCGTCTGCGTTAGCTGCATTTGAATCCTCTACAGTGAAAAGATCTCCCTTTTCTTTTGCATTTGCCTCATACTGAGCCATCTTGCCGTAATCAAACTTCATTGCTGTCAGCATAATCATGAAGCCTATTGTAAATAGCGCATAGAAGTTATATGGAATAGTCTGAATGAAAATGCTAAGTCCGTTTTCACCCTCTACGAAGCCTGATACTGCAGCTGCCCACGAAGAAATAGGAGCGATGATGCAGACAGGAGCTGCTGTTGAGTCGATGATGTAAGCGAGCTTTGCTCTTGAAATTCTGAATTCGTCAGTTACAGGCTTCATAACGCTTCCAACTGTAAGGCAGTTGAAGTAGTCGTCTACGAAAATCAGAACGCCAAGTCCGATAGTTGAATACAGCGCAGCCTCTCTTGAGCGAACCTTTGATCTTGCCCACTGTCCGAAAGCCTTTGAACCGCCGGACTTGTTGAGAAGAGCAACTATGATTCCGAGCACAACGAGGAATACAAGAATTCCGACATTGTATGAATCTGACAATGATGCGATGATTCCATCCTCAACGACGTGATTCAGAATTCCCGAGAAATCTGCTCCAGCATAGAGGATTCCGCCAGTTACAATACCGATGAAGAGGGAGCTGTATACTTCCTTTGTAATGAGAGCCAATACGATGGCTACTACTGGTGGCAATACTGCCCAGAATGTTCCAAATAATGCAGGTGTGTCCATTTTTGTTACCTCCGTTCAATAACACTTAATAAAGAATTAAAAAAACCATGAATAACGCTGAACGTATCCATGGCTTCTTGTAGATAACAAAAATAAAATACAACCATCGATAGCGCTCCACTTTCGTGACAGTCCGTTGCATCTTGTTACAACGTCCCAAGAATCGAAGAAGGGGTTTCTTCGGTTCCTTCGGCAGATTTCCCTTTCGGCGTGCGCTTTCCCCAAGCTCTTGCCTCGCTTACTAATGATTTCCGCGACCTCTATCCAGATGTTATTCAATTATGTGCCATATTAAACAACAAAAGAACACATATGTCAACACTTTT
Source organism: Sphaerochaetaceae bacterium (assembly GCA_963588675.1). Taxonomy (GTDB): domain Bacteria; phylum Bacillota; class Clostridia; order Peptostreptococcales; family Anaerovoracaceae; genus Crickella. Next base: position 3,506 of record CAVAIH010000031.1, read on the forward strand.
CTGTGATATAATTTTCTAAATTGCAATTACATATGAAATTACAAACACAGACACGGGTTCAAACTCGAATTCAAACTCAAATTCAAGCTCAAACTTGAACTCGAAAGGAGTATTCACATGGATACAAATAAGCATAACGAATTCCAAGAAGACGGAAACCATCAGCTCAACCAAGATAATCTCCGCAAGACCAAGCAAGAATTGTCTGACATATATAGCAAACGCAAGAACGGAGAGCGAATCAATCTTCAAGGCGTAATCCTTGAGAAAATGGATTTGTCAGGCTGGGACCTTTCCAATACGGATTTCACAAATGCGAGCTTCACTGACATGACATTTGACGGAGCCAATATGGACAAATGCAATCTGCACAGTTCTTGGTTCTTCGGCCACAATTCGATGAAGAATGTCAAGCTCACAAATGCTGACATGACCGAGGCTGGAATGCGCTTTGTCGACATGAGCGGTATGGATATTTCGGGCTCAAATGTTTATGCGGCATGCTTTGAATACACGAAGCAGGACGGCATTAAATACGACGAGAACACGCAATGGTACGAAATGAAGTGCCCGCCAGAAGGCCAGGCTTTTATCTGCTGGAAATGTTGTACAGGTCTTCGAGTTGTTCAGATGCTCGTGCCAAAAGATGCAAAAAGGGTTATGGCCACAATGGAGACGGGTCGTACGAACAAGGTAAAGGTTCTGTCGATCAAGAGCATCGACGAAACAGAGAGCTTTGACTGGGCACAGTCGACGGTTGACCCTGATTTTTACTATGATGTCGGCAAGTGGCTTGAACCGGCTAACGGTTTTGAAGAGGACCGATGGAGAGACTCTTCTCAGGGGATTCACTTCTTCCTTGAGAGGGCGCAGGCGGTAAATTATCAGGCCCCTCCAGAGCTCCAAATAGACATCGATGAGCACTGATACAATGTTGACGAAAACATAACAAACTAGTATAATTTCTAGTGTTAAAGGCAATATACTGCTTTATAAAGGAGGTAAATAGATGAAAGTAATTATGTCGGGCAATGAAGCGATTGCTCGCGGTGCGTACGAAGGCGGACTGAGATTCTTCTCAGCATACCCAGGCACACCTTCGACAGAAGTCGGTGAGAACATGCCTCAGTACAAGGATGCCCTCTATTCAGAGTGGGCTCCTAATGAGAAAGTTGCTACAGAGGCAGCTATCGGAGCATCAATCGCCGGAGCAAGATCTATGTGCGCTATGAAGCACGTAGGATTCAACGTAGCTGCAGACCCTATTTACACATTCGCTTATACAGGAGTTACAGGCGGATTTGTAATGGTAGTTGCAGATGACCCAGGTCAGCACAGCTCACAGAACGAGCAGGACAACAGACTTAACGCAAAGAACGCAAGACTTCTTATGCTTGAGCCATCAGATTCACAGGAAGCAAAAGATTTCGCAAAAGAAGCTTTCGAGCTTTCAGAGAAGTTCGACATGCCTGTAATGTTCCACGTAACAACAAGAATCTGCCACTCAAAGGGCATCGTAGAGCTCGGAGAGAGAACAGAGAAGGAAGTTCCTGATTACGAGAAGAAGATTGCAAAGTATGTAACAGCTCCTGCTAACGCTAAGAAGCTCAGAGTTAACCTTGAGGCTAAGGTTGCTGCTGCAAGAGAATTCTCAAACAACTGCAAGTACAATGTAGTAGAAGACAACGGCACCAAGATTGGTGTTGTAACATCAGGTGTTGCATATCAGTATGCTAAGGAAACATTCGGAGACGAGGCTTCATACCTCAAGCTCGGTCTGACATTCCCACTGCCATATGATCTGATGAAGGATTTCTGCTCTAAGTACGAGACAGTATATGTAGTTGAGGAAATGGATCCATATATTGAAGAGCACCTGAACATGCTCGGAATCAAGTGCATCGGTAAGGAACTCATTCCAAGATATGATGAGCTCAACACAGATATCGTAAGAGAAGCTCTTAAGGGCGAGAAGGCTGAGACTTATACATCAGACAAGGAAGTAGTAGTAAGACCTCCTGCACTTTGCGCAGGATGCCCTCACAGAGGTTTCTTCTACAACTTGGGAAAGAGGAAGGACGTTATGGTAACAGGAGACATCGGATGCTATACACTCGGTGCTAACGCTCCTCTCAGCGCTCTTCATACTTGCATCTGCATGGGCGGATCACTGTCATCAGGACATGGTGCATCAGTTGCTTTAAGAGATGCAGGCAAGACAACAAAGGTTGTTTCCGTACTCGGAGACTCAACATTCTTCCACACAGGAATCAACTCCCTCATGGATGCTGTATACAACGGTGGGCAGAACGTAAATGTTATCCTTGACAACAGAATTACAGGTATGACAGGACAGCAGGAGAACCCAGGAAGTGGTTCAACACTTATGGGCGACCCAGCTCCAGAAGTTGACATCCCTGCACTCTGTCTCGCTATCGGCGTTAAGAAGGAGAACATCTACCAGGTTAACCCTAACAAGTTTGACGAAGTTAACCACGCTCTCGACGATGCATTCGCAAAGGACGAGCCAACTGTTATCATTACAAGATGGCCATGCGTTCTCAAGAAGTTCAAGAGAGATAAGGATAAGGCAGAGTTCCCAACTATTAACACAAAGCAGTGCGAGATCGATCAGGATAAGTGCAAGAACTGCAAGGTATGCGTAAAGACAGGTTGCCCAGCTCTTATCTCAACTAAGGAAAAGGTTGTTGTAGATAAGACAGCTTGCAATGGTTGCACAGTATGTCTGCAGGCTTGTCCATTTGGTGCTATTAAGGAGGTTACATTATAATGAGCGAAGTAAAGAATATCCTCCTCGTAGGAGTAGGCGGACAGGGAACAATCCTTGCCAGCAAGATTTTAACAAGCGGCCTCATGAAGGCTGGATATGACGTAAAGATGTCAGAGATTCACGGAATGTCACAGCGCGGTGGTTCCGTAAGCACACAGGTTAGATACGGCGATAAGGTTCTTTCACCTATCGTTGGTAAGGGCCAGGCAGACGTTATCGTTGCTTTCGAGAAAATGGAAGCATTAAGATGGCTCCCATTCCTCAAGATCGGTGGAAACATCGTAGTTAACGATTTCGAGATTCAGCCAGTTCCTGTTAACCTTGGCGTTGCTGAGTATCCACAGGGCATCATCGAAGAGCTTAAGTCAAAGTGCTCAGTTCTTGCAGTTAAGGCTAACGACATCGCTACAGAGCTCGGTAACCCTAAGGCAATGAACATCGTTCTTCTTGGAGCTCTCGTTAAGGCAATCGGCGGACTCGACGATATCGATTGGGACGCAGAAATTGCTGCAACAGTTAAGCCTGCATTCGTTGAACTCAACAAGAAGGCTTTCCATGCTGGATACGATCTCTAGATCGAATCTTTGATTCAATCAGATTTAATCAGATCCAATCAAATCCAATCGGATCTAATCGGATTTGGTAAGACGAATCATCCAAAAGGCTCTCGCCATCGAGAGCCTTTTTTCTTTGTTACGCTCGGTTTTGACCCATTACTTGAAATGATATGCAACATTTGAAACATCAATTTCATAAATAAAATCGCCTGTGCTATCATAAGCGACAGAAAGAAGGTGGTGCATATATGAAATACTATGTTGGTAATTCTTTTGCTTGCGGCGCGCATACCGGTAACCCAGCGGGCGTAGTCGTGGTGGACCAGCCAGTCAGCGATGCAATGATGCAGGGCATCGCTTTTGAAAATGGGCTGTCTGAAACAGCTTTTATTCAGAGAGACGGTGAGGCGTGGAACATTGCATGGTTTACGCCGAAGAAAGAGGTCGGATTCTGTGGACATGCCACGCTAGGCGCGGCATATATGATTCTCAACTATCTGGATGTCGGGAAAGAGAAAGTAATATTTCATTCTCGTCGGGATGGTGATGCCTACTGCGAAAAAGATGGTGACTTGTATTTTCTGGACTTTCCCACACGCGGATTGGCAGAGATGACAGGCCCTTCTGAGATTGAGCGGGCATTTGGCTGTAAGCCGTTAAGATGCTACCACGATCCGGTTCGGAACGATATCATCTTTGCTCTGTTGGAAAATGCTGATCAGGTGGCAGCTCTTGTACCTGATCTGGATGTGATACGCAGCATCCCGCATATCGACGGAGTCGTGGCGATGGCGCCGGGTACCGACACCGATTATGTGTGCCGTTTTTTCGGCCCGGCTATGGGTATTCCTGAGGATCCCGTCACTGGGAGCATTGAGATGTGCATGATTCCCTTTTGGCGGAAACGGTTGGGCAAGGATGAACTGACTGATCGTCAGCTGTCACAGCGCGGCGGTATAAAATATCTTCGCTACAAAGGCGAACGGGTGCAGATCGGCGGAAGAGTCGATATGTATCTCATAGGCGAGATTTTGGATAAAACGGAGGTGGCTCAGCATGATTGACCAGTATCACGGCGTGTCCATCACAGAAGAGGCTGTTGCTGGCAGTGTGTATACTGGCGTGTCCATTGCTATTCCAGAGACAGAAAGGGTCATACAGGTAATCCGCTGTAGGCGAGGGCTACTGTGTTGTGGTATCGTGTCACAAGAAGCGGTCGAGGCCATCGGTGCAGCGGTATGTTTGTTCCGTGCGCCTGCACTGAAGGATCTTCTCTATGAAAAGCCGTTCTATATCAGCAGCAAGGCACGAGAACTGGGCGCAAGCGAGAACCTGACGGGGCAGGAAATCGTGACATTGTTTTCATAAAAAGACGGTATCGGGCAAACGCCCGATACCGTTTTTTTCGTTAATGTAGCTCCTCCGCGATAAAATCAATGAATGCCTGCATATGGGGGCTGATCCATCGGCTGTCGCTGTAAAACACCTGACTCCAGATATCAAGGTCAATGACCTCCGTGTCTATAAGCGCCAGACGGCCACGCCTGATCTCGTCCTCCAGCATCAGATAGGGCAGAAACGACCGGCCATACCCGCTGAGAAGAAGGGTGACGATGGATGCACTGGTGCCGAATTCCAACATCGGCGACGCCTCCACGTTGCGCGATAGCAATGACGGGCGCAGCAGGTAGTTGAATACGGAGTTTTTGTCGGTGGTGATGAAGGAATCTACAAACAGACCGTCGAACACTTCTTTCAGTGGGACATGCTTTTTCCGAGTGATCGGGTCTGATGGCGACGCCACAAAGCGAAAGTCTTCTTTTCGTTCGGCAGCTTTGGTACAGCCGGGGTATTCCTCACGCGGATTAAGAAATATGGCGATATCACTGCGGTTCTGCCGTACCCGATTGATGAGCACGTCGATATCCTCGGAGATGCGAACCGCCACATGAATCTTGGGGTATTGCTCGTGAAACCTCAGCAGTAGCTTGGCCAGAATCCCCTGTGCAGCGGTCGAGCTGGAGTCGATGACTAGTGAACCGGATGGCTCTGCATCTGTCTCGGCAAAGGCGTCGGCATCCTCACTGGCCTTCAGCAGTCGTATCGCGTAAGGAATGAAATTCCGCCCCGCATCTGTCAACTGAATGCTTCTTCCAATGCGGTCAAACAACTGAACGCCGAGATCGTCCTCCAACTGCTTGATCTGCGCGGTGACCGCCGATTGAGAGTATCCCAGCTGATCCGCCCCTTTGGTGATATTATTGAGCTTTGCTACCGTCAGAAATGTTTTGGCGATTTTCGTTTCCATGCCGTCCTCCTTATCACAAAAACTGATAAAGCATATGCAAAACAACAATTTCCGTGATTGATTATACTATGCTACACTACGCTTGAAAAGAAAAAGTTGCAAATTTTTAGATATTTATCTTGAGGAGGAAGCGATGAAAGAGTACACGGTTTTGACAATCAATCCCGGTTCGACCGGCACCAAGATAGGACTGGTTCGAGGCGACGAAATTCTCTGGGAATGCAGTGTCGACACCAAGCCGGAGGACTTCAAGGACTGCAAGACATTTAGTGAGCAAGCGCCTCGACGCAAGGACATGATCATGGATATTTTGCATGAGCGCGGTGTAGATCTTGCGTCCATAGATGCGGTATCCGGGCGGGGTGTAGGCGTATTCGCCTGTGAAGGCGGTACATATGAAATCAATGCTCTGGCCTATGATCATGCTTTTAACGACGCGGCAGGCATCCACCATGCGGCAACGCTGGGCATCCAGCTGGCACGCCTCATAGGAGATGAACTAAAGGTACCTTCCTTTTTTGTGAACCCTATGAGCACGGATGAATTGTGTGATGCGGCCAGAATGACTGGCGTGAAGGGCTTGTATCGTCCGTCACACGCCCATCCGCTCAACATGAAGCAGGTGGCCATTCACCATAGCCAGAAGATGGGGAAGCAGTATGAGGACTGCAACTATGTGATCCTGCATATGGGTGGCGGCATCAGCATTGCTGCTCACCGCAAAGGACGTGCCGTCGACCAGACTCGTATCGGCGATGGACAAGGTCCGATTTCTCCCAACCGTAGCGGTGACATGTGTCTGGACGATGTGGAGCGCCTACTGCAAAGGGGCATGACCATGGCACAGATTCATGAGCTTTGCGCCAAGAAAGGCGGTTTGGTGGACCTGTGCGGTACAGATGACGTGAGGGTGATCCGCAAGGATATGAAGAATGACCGGAGGGCACAACTGGCGCTGGAAGCTATGGAGTATACCATGGTGAAATGGGCGGCTATGATGGCTGGAGCATTGAAGGGAGACGTAGATGCTATCCTCATGACCGGCGGTCTTGCCTATGACGAAGAACTGGTCACAGAGCTGACTCAGGATCTGCAGTGGATCGCGCCTGTCTATGTCTACCCGGGCAGTTATGAGACCATTGCACTGGCCGCTGGTGCACAGCGTGTACTGTTAGGTGAAGAAAAGGCAAAGACCTATCTTGGAGAGCAGGGATCTTGGTCAGGCTTTGGCATCAAGGAATGGGAGAGCTGATATCTCGGAAGATGTCGCTTTCTATATAAAGAATTCAATCATATCAGTCAGCAAGGAGGAAGCAATATGGCAAAAGGTAGAATTGAAGTCAACACAGAAGCATGCAAATCATGCCAATACTGCGTTGCGGAGTGTCCAAAGGGCATTTTGGCTGTGGGCGAGGAGGTCAACAGCAAGGGCTATCCCTATGTGATTTCGACGAAGCCGGAGGAATGTGTCGGCTGCGCCATGTGCGCCATCGTTTGTCCGGATGCCGCAATTCAGGTCTGGAAGGAGGTCAAGTAAATGGAGAAGAAATTTATGAAAGGTACGGAGGCCATTGCAGAGGCGGCTGTCAGAGCTGGCTGTCGATTCTTTGCGGGTTATCCAATTACGCCACAGAATGAAATTCCGGAATACTTCGCTAGAAGAATGCCGGAGGTTGGCGGGGTATTTGTGCAGGGAGAGTCGGAAACAGGCTCGGCAAATATGCTGTACGGTGCGGTAGCTACAGGCACACGATGCATGAGTTCTTCCTCCAGCATCGGTATCAGCCTGTACTCCGAGGGAATTTCCGCATGTGCGTCGGCACGAATGCCACTGGTGTACGTCAATGTGCAGAGGGGAGGTCCTGGTGTTGGTGTCATTCAGCCCGCTCAGCAGGACTATTTCCAGGCAACGAAGGCACAGGGCAATGGCGGTTTCCGCATGATGGTCTGGGCACCTGCCACCGTACAGGAGGCTGTGGACATGACATATCATGCTTTTGATTACGCCGAGAGGGATGAGAACCCAGTCCTCATTCTAACAGATGGTGTTGTAGGTACCATGATGGAGGCGGTAGATCTGCCTGATATGAAGTCAGACGAGGAGATTGCCGCTCTGAAGCAGAAATTCGACCACCGCGCCATCACAGGCCATCCTTTCGAAGAGATTAACAAGTGTCACTCCGGTGGATGCGGAGGATTGAAAACGGATGACAATATTGCAGCGGCTGCCATGTATCAGTCCTGGGAGAAGGACGTTGCTGTGGAGACGGATGGTCTGGAGGACGCAGAGCTTGTGATTACGGCATATGGAATCACGGCCCGTATTGCTAAGGCAGCTATCCGACGCCTGCGTGCTGACGGCTTCAAGGTGGGTTTCATCAGACCAAAGACAGTGTCGCCGTTCCCATATGATACTTACGAGAGACTGGACTACACGAAAGTCAAGGGAATTGTCTCGGCAGAAATGGCCATTCCCGCACAGTTTGCGTATGATGTCGGTTTTGCCGTAAAGGGACGCTGTCCAATACGCGAGTGTCTGACATCGGGCGGTGAGCTCATTACTTCGGCACAGATTGAACAGGCCGTCAGAGAAATGGCAAAGGAGGTATTGTAATGGAGAAACTGGTTTATGGAAAAACGAAAGGCGTTATGCCTGATATGGTCACAGAGTTCTGCCCAGGCTGTATGCACAGCACTGTCCACAAGATCATCGGTGAAGTCATCGAAGACATGGGCATGCTAGACAAGACTGTCCGCGTGGAAGGTGTGGGATGTGCAGGACTGGGCATGTTTTATACCGCGTATGACACCATTGTGTGTCCACACGGACGCGCCTGTGCCTCTGCTACTGGCCTGAAGCGCTGTTCACCGGATTCTCTGGTCTATACCTATCAAGGCGATGGTGACCTGGCCTCTATTGGTCTAGGCGAGTCCCTTTCCGCTGCCAACCGTGGCGAAAACTTCACCGTAATCTTTATCAACAACGGCATTTACGGTATGACCGGCGGTCAAATGGCTCCAACCACACTGACCGGCATGAGTACTACCACGACGCCTCGCGGCCGCGACCCTGAGATCCACGGCTACCCTATGCATGTATGTGAGCTGATGGATGTGCTGACTGCACCATATTATCTGGAGCGCGTGGCCGTTGATACAGCTCAGCATGTCAATCAGGCTAAGAAGGCTATACGTAAGGCATTTGAATATCAGATGGCAGGCAAGGGTTTCACAATGGTGGAGATCGTAACAGCCTGCCCAACCAACTGGGGCGTTACGCCGATAGAGGGACTGCACTATCTGCGGGAGAACATGTTCCACGAATTCCCTCTTGGCGTCGTTCGTGACAAAGGCACAGAAAACTGATAGGAGGCAGATATGGAAAGAAATATTATGATGGCCGGTTTTGGCGGCCAAGGTGTCCTGACCATGGGCAAACTGCTCTCTCAGGCAACGACAGATTCCACAGACTTGAACGTAACATTCTTCCCCGCCTATGGCGCAGCCATGCGCGGCGGTACATCTAACTGTTATGTGGTGATTTCGGATATGGAGATCGCTGAGCCCATCAGTGACCAGGTGGATGATCTGATTGTAATGAATGACCTCTCTTTGCACAAATATTTGTCAACACTGCGCAAGGGCGGCACTCTATATGTCAATAGTTCCATTATCAAGGAGCCTATCGACAGAGATGATGTGACAGTCATTGAAGTGCCAGTCACGGAGATGGCACTGGAGATGGGCAACCCACGTTCGTTGAACTTCATTATGTTGGGCGTCTATATCGGCTTCAGTGAGGCGGTTCCTGCCGAAGTCGTTACCACCGGCATCCATCACAAATTTGAGGGCAAACCCAAGGTCATCGAATCCAGCGACAGTGCCTTCCAGTCCGGTCTTGCCATCGGCAGAAGCAAAAAGGAGGGCAACGCATGATTGCCAAAAGTATGAAACCCTTTATAGCGGGAAGTTCTCAGATCCGTGCTATGTTTGAAGAGGGGAAAAAGCTGGCCGAAGTATATGGCAAAGAAAACGTCTATGACTTCAGCGCAGGTAATCCCGGTCTGAATCCTCCCAAAGAGGTCTATGACGCCATTGACTATATCAACCACGAGATGGATCCCCATGAGGTGCATGGCTATCCCTCCAATGCTGGTTTTGAGTCCACCCGTCAGGCGGTTGCGGACGATCTGAACCATCGGTTCGGCACGGACTATGAAAGCCGCCATATCATCATGACCGTCGGCGCTGGCTCTGCTATCAACATCCTGATGAAGACCATCTTTGACCCCGGTGACAAGCAAATCGTTTTTGCCCCCTACTTTGTGGAATACGCCAACTGGGCGGCAAACTATCATGCAGAGACCATCGTAGTCAAAGCGGACGAAGCCACTGGCTTTGAACCGGACGCTGAGGCACTCCGCACAGCGCTGGTGCCGGAAGTCAAGGCCGTTATCATTAACAATCCAAACAATCCTACCGGCGCCATCTATTCTGAGGAGACCATCCGGAAGCTCTGTGCCGTTCTGAAGGAGGCGGAGCAGCGGTTTGGCCATCCCATTTACATCATCTCGGATGAGCCGTACAGGGAACTGGTGTATACCGATCAGAAGGTACCATTCATTCCTCATTATTACGACAATACACTGGTGGCCTATTCATGGTCCAAGAGCCTGTCACTGCCCGGTGATCGCATTGGTTATGCAGCAATCAGTCCCAAGTCAGATGATGCAGATGAGTTTATCAACGCAGCCATTGTGGCAAATCGTATCTGTGGTGATACCAACGCACCTACTATACAGCAGCTTATCGTGGAGCGGTGCATGGACGCCCGCGTGGATATCGACTATTACCGTCGAAACGCTGAGACGCTCTACAAAATCGTTACGGACGCAGGATTTACCTCCATCTATCCGCAAGGTGCCATGTACCTTTGGATCAAGTCCCCTGTACCCGATGAGCGGGAATTTGTCACCGCGGCCAAAGAACAGCGCATTCTGCTGGTGGCCGGCAACGCATTCGACGGCCCAGGCTATGTCCG
>CAVAIH010000032.1:0-13769 GCA_963588675.1 Sphaerochaetaceae bacterium
GACACTGCAGAGGCCAGTGCTGAGGCCAGCGCAGAAGCTTCAATTAGACAGGAAAAGACGGATGAAGAAATTGAGGAAATGTCGAAGCAAGAGGCAGAAGCGAAGTATGTCGCTCAGCTGGTTCAGAGCCTCGTCGGCACGGAATATTACGATACTATGCTCGGGCAGAACAGAATAGCTGAGCCAAGGGATATCGTCATCCTGCTCAGATCGGTATCTGGCAGAGGCGAGACCTATGCAAAGGAGCTTCGCAATCTCAACCTGCAATCGCATGTCGTGGAAGAGGAAAGCCTCTTTGACGCAACCGAGATCAGGGTGGTGCTGTCAATTCTGTCGACAATAGACAATATCAAGAGAGACATTCCACTGATTGCAAGCCTTCACTCGGAAGTGTGGGGCTTTGGAGCAGAGGAGCTGGCGACAATCAGAGCGGAGGCAGGAGGCAGTATGCCTTTCTATGACGCGCTTTTCTGGTATATGAAAAAAGGTTCCGACAAGGAACTCGCGGGTCGCATATCCGAGGCTGTCTCCCAGATCGAGGAGTGGCGGAACTTGGCTACAATGATGGCACTACCAGATTTTATCTGGAAAGTTCTGAAAGACTCCGGATATTATCTCTATGCGGGCGCAATGTTTGACGGAAGCAGGAGGCAGGCGAACCTCAGAGCCTTGGTCGACAAAGCCGAGAAATATACAGAGAATAACATCGCTTCGCTTTCGGATTTTCTCAGATACCTCGACGTAATGAGGACGAAGAAGTGCAACAGCAACCAGCCAAGCATGGTCAGCAAGGAGGACAACCTCGTTCAGATTACGACGATACACAAGAGCAAGGGCCTCGAATATCCATTTGTAATTGTTGCGGGCCTTGGCAATCGCTTAAGGCATGACGATTTAGGAAAGGGATTCAACTTCGACTCTGAACTCGGCGTCTCATTCCCTTATGTCAGCCCTGACAAGAAATTCTGGCGTCCGACAATCATGCAACAGCTGATACATCAGAAAAACCGCGCCGAAGAGGACGCGGAGGAACTTAGAATTCTCTATGTTGCCATGACTCGTGCAAGAAATAAGCTCGTGCTTGTCGGCACCGTGAACAACGGCGAGGCTTTTGAGAAGAAATACAAGACTCCGTCGAATTATCTTGAGATAATGAGCGAAGTGCTTAAGACGCCATATAACGACGTGTATATTAAGCCTCTTGAGAAGACAATGCCTGCCTATGAATCAAGCGGGATAAAGTCGATTATTGCAAGCAAGGATAAGGCGCTTAGCGAGCCAGCAGAAAATAATTACAAAGAGGTATCGCGCAGGCTCTCATATAAATATCCATATGCAAATGAGCTTAGTGTAAAAGCGAAATATTCGGTAAGCGAGCTTCGAAAAAGGGCCGATGAAGAGGCGGTCGGCACACGGCTCGGCGCGCAGGCCGATACCGAAACCAAGAATGCATCGGCCGTCGGGAAGAAGTCGGACGCGACAGCAGAGAAGAAGTCGGACGCGACCGCAGGAAAGAAAACCGGCACGACCGCAGAGAAACACGCCTCGGCTTCGAGCAAGGCCTCGAGCGCTGAACTTGGAACCGCATACCACAGAATTATGGAATTCATCGATTTTGCAAAGGCGGGAGACCCTTCATATCTCAAGGAATCTGCAGAGCAACTTAGAGCGAACGGCGCGATAGCAGAGGAAGTATTTGCAAAGCTCGACCTTAGCAGAATCTCAGCTTTCTTTGAGACCGACATCGGCAAGAGAGCCGTAACTGCTGGAAGCAAAGGCCTTCTGAAGAAGGAGAAGACTTTCACACTTGCTACAGAAGTGAACGGAAACAGAACCCTCGTCCAAGGTGTTATTGACTGTTGCTTCGAAGAGGACGGAGAATATGTTCTAGTGGATTATAAATCAAGCTATATGTCGCTTGAGAATATCAAATCCAAGTACGAGGTTCAGATCGAAATGTACCGCAACGCTATAAGCAAGGGCACGGGCAAGCCTGTTAAAGAAGCATATCTTTACTCGTTCGAGCTCGGCAAAGCGATAAGTGTGTAGTTGGAGATTTGGACGAAGCCGAACGAGGTGGACGAAGCCGAACGATTTGGACGAAGCCGAACAAGTTGGACGGAGCGTGAAGGACAGCTATCTTTTATTTTCTTAGAAACTATGATAGAATTTTTGCGTTAGAATTTTAACGCAACACCAAGTCTTGCTAATATGGCAAATATGGCAGAAACGCTAATACGGCAATACGGCAAGTACGCCTAATATGGCAATGACAGCCTTGATAACAAGGAATGAAAAAAGGAGACACTCGAATGTCAGAAGAAACAAACATCAAGTATGTACCAGCGCTTAAGTCTATCGCTGAGCCAAAGGAGCATCACAGCTTCCGCGAAATGCTCGATTATGTAGCTGAGTCGTACACAAATGATTCGGCCTTCATCACCAAGAAGAAGGGCCAGGGTTCGGAGGAGCCTGAATATACACATATAACTTACTCGGCTTTCCGAGATGATGTAATCGCCCTCAGCACAGGCATGATTAAGCATGGACTTGTGGGCAAGAGAATTGCAATCATCGGAAACAACTCTTACGCATGGTATTTGACTTATTATACAGTATTGTGCGACCTTGGAATTTGCATACCTCTCGACAAGGGACTGCCTTATGACGAGCTCGAAACATCGCTTATCAAGAGCGAGGCAGACTGTCTCGTCTTCGATAATGCCCATGCTGAGCTTGCCAAAATGATAATGGTAAATGAGAAGACCAATGTATCCGAGCTCATTTGCACGGAGGATGGTAAAGGCTTCGTCTCACTTCCAAGCTTAATGGAGAAGGGCCGAGAGGCGATAAGTAACGGAGACAGAAGCTACTATTCTCTTACATGGGATACTGACTCCATGCAGGTAATACTTTTTACATCGGGAACTACGAGCAAGGCAAAGGCCGTTATGCTCTCGCAGAGAAATCTTCTGAGCAACATCTATATGCTGGACCGTTCAGAGGATATAAGAAGGGGCGATGTCAACATAGCGTTCCTGCCATTCCACCACACCTTCGGTTCAACATGTGAGAACATGATGCTTTCACTTGGAGTAACTACCGTATTCCCAGACGGCTTGAAATATGTCCAGAAGAACCTCAAGGAGTACAAGGTCAGCGTATTCGTATGCGTGCCACTGCTTATCGAGGCTATGTATGGAAGACTGCAGTCGGGCATTGACAAGAAGGGCATGAGGCAGAAATTCGAGAAGGCTCTGAAGCTGTCGAAGTTCCTTCTGAAGTTCAATATCGATGTGAGAAGAAAACTTTTCTCGAGTATCATCGACGAGCTCGGCGGAGAGCTACGCTATATTGTCAGCGGTGCTGCTGCTATGTCCCCTGATGTTGTAAAAGGCTACGCAGATATAGGCATCGAGGTTGTGCAGGGCTACGGAATGACAGAGGCGTCGCCTGTAATTTCCTCAGAGAGTATTTTTGAGAAGAGAGCGGGTTCCATTGGACATTCTATGCCAGGCCTTACTGTTGCTGTAATCAATCAGAATGAAGAGGGCATAGGCGAGCTTGTTTGCAAAGGACCAAATACAATGCTCGGATATTATAAAGATGAGGAAGCAACGGCAGAAATTTATGAAGGTGGATGGCTTCATACAGGAGACCTTGCAAGAATCGATGAGGACGGCTTTATCTTCCTTTGCGGACGCAAGAAGAATGTAATTGTTCTCAAGAGCGGTAAGAACGTATATCCTGAAGAAATCGAGGAACATCTGAACGCTCTTCCTTATGTGGTTGAGTGCATGGTATACGGTGTTAAGAGAAGGGAAGACAGCGACAGCAAGGATATCGTACCTGCCGCAAAAATCGTATATGATCCAAGCTGTATCGATGAGGATATTCTGTACGAGACAGTTCAGAAGGATATCGATATGATCAACGAAGGAATGCCTTCGTACAAGAACCTACACCGCTTCGAATTGACTGATGTGCCAATGGAGAAGACGACGACGGGCAAGATCAAAAGATACGCGCAGAAGTAGCACTAATAAAGAACAAGAGGCATCACGACGTCAAATCAAGACGAAATGATGCCTCTTTTTGTATGTGCGGAGAAGCGACTTCGCTGGCAGAATTCGCTGACATATGAAATATAATTCAATAAAAAAACGGTGGCCTTGCGGTCACCGTTCTTTTGTTTGAGTGTAAGAAGTTGAATCTTATACAAGACCCTGCTGCATCATAGCCTTAGCAACCTTCTCGAATCCAGCGATGTTAGCACCCTGAACAAGAGCGTTCTTGTTGCCATAGTATGTCTCACCAGCCTTAGCGCAAGCAGAATAAATGTTCTTCATGATGCCGTGGAGCTGAGCATATACATCCTCATGCTGGAATACAGTGTGTCCTGAGTTCTGACCCATCTCGATGCATGATGTAGCAACACCACCAGCGTTAGCAGCCTTAGCAGGACCTACAGCGATGCAGTTGTCCATGAGATACTTAAGAGCATCGTTAGTTGTAGGCATGTTAGCGCCTTCGCAGTAGAACTTGCATCCGCCCTCAACGATCTGCTTAGCATGCTCCATGTGAACGTCGTTCTGCATAGCGCAAGGAATGAAGAGGTCGATCTTGCATCCTGTATCCTGGAATACGCCCCAAGGCTTCTTTCCTGGGAAGAACTTAGCTTCTGGGAACTTCTCTGCGTATGGAGCGCAAACGTTCTTTCCGGAACCTCTGAGCTCGAGGAGATATGCAACCTTCTCGTCTGTGCTGATTCCTTCTGGATCGTAGATGTATCCGTCTGGTCCAGAAATTGTTACGAGCTTAGCGCCGAGTCTCTGGAGCTGCCAAGCTGTTCCCCAAGATACGTTACCGAATCCAGAGATAGCAACTGTCTTTCCAGCAAGCTCTTCGCCGTTAGCCTTGAGCATTTCCTCAGCATACCATACGATACCGAAACCTGTAGCTTCTGTTCTTCCAAGGCAACCACCATACTCGAGGCCCTTACCTGTGAGAACTCCTCCGTCGAATCTGTCAACGATTCTCTTGTACTGTCCGAAGAGGTATCCGATCTCTCTTCCGCCAACACCGAGGTCACCAGCAGGAACGTCTGTGTCAGGTCCAATGTGTCTGTAGAGCTCTGTCATGAATGCCTGGCAGAATCTCATGATTTCAGCGTCTGACTTTCCGTTAGGATCGAAGTCTGAGCCACCCTTACCACCACCGATAGGAAGTCCTGTCAGTGAGTTCTTGAAGATCTGCTCGAATCCGAGGAACTTGATGATTCCTGGGTATACGTTAGGAGCAAATCTGAGTCCGCCCTTGTAAGGTCCGATTGCACTATTGAACTGATATCTGTAACCCTTGTTAACCTGTACCTTGCCAGCATCGTCAACCCATACTACTCTGAAAGTAACTCCTCTTTCAGGCTCTGTAAGTCTCTCAAGAAGTGCGCACTCTTCATATTCTGGGTGTGCGTCCATTACAGGAGCGAGTGAAGTAAGTACTTCTTCTACAGTCTGGTGAAACTCAACTTCGCCAGGATTCTTCTGCTTGCAGAGTTCGATGACTCTTTCAACATAATTTGCCATTGTCTTTTTTCTCCTTAAAAATACACTCATTAAATTATTTTTCTGTTGCGCACGCAAATAAGATGCTTACGCAAACACCGAAGTAATTATATCACCCGAGAAAATTTTTTCAACTATTTCACATATATAGTTTTGTATTAGTTTTGTATCAGTTTCGTACAAGATTTGTGATGGCTTTGTCGGAAAAAGTCGGCCAAGGCAGACGCGGGGCAGGCGGACGCAGAGCGCGTGTGGGAAATGAGTTAGGCGTGCAAATTTGCCTTGCAGGTGCGCCGTTTTTGCGTCGAATTTGCCGTGCTTTTGTGGTAAAATATAAATAACTATGCGAGAAAGGATATTCGATGAATTACGGTACTTTAAATCCAGAACAAATTAAGGCAGTAGAGCATACAGAAGGGCCAGTTCTCATCCTTGCGGGAGCAGGTTCGGGCAAGACGGCAACGATGACGCACAGGATGGCGCACCTCATCGAGATGGGCGTTGATCCGCACAACATTCTTGCTGTGACTTTTACAAACAAGGCTGCGAACGAAATGAGGACGAGAGTTCAGAATTTGGTCTCAAATACCACGGGAATGTGGATCATGACATTCCATGCGATGTGCCTTAGGATGCTGAGATATCAGAGCGAGATTCTCGGATACAAGACCGGCTTCACCGTATATGACGAGTCAGATAAGAAGGCCTTGATCAAAAGAATCGTCAAGGACCTGAACATAAATGAGAAGGATTTTCCTATCTCTCTTCTTGTGGGTGTAATCAGCAAATGCAAGGAGCGCGAGATGGGGCCTTCGGAATATTACGATGAGAACAGGGAAGATTTCCGTACGGAAACAATCCACAAGGTATACGAAAGCTACCAAAGAGAGCTCATGTCGAACAATGCGATGGACTTCGACGACCTTCTTTGGAACGGCGCGAAGCTTCTTGAGAGCGATGCCAAGGTGCTCGAATATTACAGCAATAGATTCAGATACATCATGGTTGACGAGTACCAGGATACGAATTACTTGCAGTATAAGATAATAAAAATGCTCGCTTCCAAGCACGGGAATCTCTGCGTTGTAGGCGACGACGACCAGTGCATTTATGAGTGGAGAGGTGCGGACATCAGAAACATACTCGACTTTGAGCACGATTTTCCGAGCACACATACAATCAGGCTTGAGCAGAACTACCGCTCTGACGGAAACATACTCAAGCTCGCTAATTCCGTCATCAAGAATAACAAGGGAAGGAAAGTCAAATCCCTGTGGACGGACAAGGAGGACGGAGCGAAGATCACATACAGAAGCTGTGGCGATGAGAAGCTCGAAGCCTACTATATAGGAACCGAAATAGAAAGACTGCATGAAGAGGGATATAAATTCAGCGACATGGCGATCCTGTATCGAAAGAACGCGCAGTCGAGACCCTTCGAGGAGAAGTTTTCTTTCCGAGGAATTCCTTACAGGGTGCTTGCGGGACTTAGGTATTACGACCGCAAGGAAATCAAAGACATAATGTCGTATCTCAGACTCATCGAGAATCCTGACGATGATGTCGCAATGACGAGAATCATCAATGAGCCAAAGAGAGGTCTCGGCGCGAAGTCACTTGCGGGCATCGTCGAATATGCAAAGGCATACAAGACGAGCATCCACGGGGCGCTTTTGACGGAGGAAGTAAGAAAGTCGCTTTCTTCAAGGAGCAAGCTCGAGATAGAAAAATTCTTAGATATGATTGCGGATATCCGAAAAGAGCAGGAGAACCTGACGCTTCCTGACATTTACGATAACATACTTGTTCGAAGCGGATATCTCAAGGCTCTTGAGGATGCAAATTCAGTTGAGGCCGACGCGAGGATAGAGAACCTTATGGAATTCAAATCCGTAATCGGCGAATTCGAAGAGAACGTCGTTAACGGAGTAGTCGACGAGCTGTACGAGGAGATTCAGGCCGAGAGAGCTGAGCTTGAGGGCGAGGGCTTCGAGGCAGATGAACCGAGCATGCTGTCGGCATTCCTTGAGAGAATAACTCTTATGTCGGACATAGATAACAGAGATGAGGAAGAGGACGCTGTATGTCTTATGACCTTGCACAGCGCCAAAGGACTTGAATTTCCTGTCGTATTTATTCCTGGCATGGAGGCTGGACTCTTCCCAGGCGTTTCGGCTTATGACGATGATGCAAGGATGGAAGAGGAGAGAAGGCTTTGCTATGTAGGAATAACGAGGGCGATGAAGAAGCTCTATTTGACTTCGGCGAAGCAGAGAATGCTCTACGGAAGGACGGATTATACGACGGAGTCACCATTCCTCAACGAGATGGACAGCACTCTTCTTGACGGCGACAAGCTTGTTAAGGAGAGAAAATCGCAGGCCGGCGGTTTGACAGGGGAAGGCGGAATGTTCGGAGAGTATTTCTTTGGCGGACGCACTCTCGGAACGGCAGACGGATACGCGGACAAGCCTGCGAGCAAGCCTTTTGATACATTGAGGTATGCAAAGAAGGAAACAGCAAGCAAATTGCTCGACGATGATTTCCAGATAGGCGAGGAAATCAGGCATCCGAAGTTCGGAGTCGGGACTGTAATCGAGCAGGACGAGAAGACGATTACTATAATGTTCGACGACTACGGACTCAAGAAGCTCGGCAAGGGCTTCGTCAAGCTCGAACGAGTGTAGGAAAGGGCTTCGTTAAGCTCGAGCGAGTTAAGTAAGAAATAGAGCACAGAAAACATATAGCAAAGACGAAAAGGTGTGGCAATGACAAGAGACGAGGCAGAAAAGAGAATGCTCGAGCTTATCGAGACTCTGAATAAGGCATCGAAGGCATACTATGATGATGCCAGCGAAATCATTACAAATTATGAATATGATGCAATGTACGATGAGCTTCTTTCCCTTGAGGATGAGACAGGCATTGTGATGCCCGACAGCCCGTCTATCAATGTCGGTTATACCGTTAAGTCCGAGCTCCCTAAGGTTCATCACGAATCGAGGATGCTTTCTCTAAATAAAACAAAAGAGCGCAGTGAGATACTCGCGTGGCTCGGGGACCGAGAGGGACTTCTCTCGTGGAAGCTCGACGGACTTACCATCGTCCTGACATACGAGAACGGCAGACTTAAGCAGGCCGTAACCCGCGGTAACGGAGATGTCGGAGAGCTTATTACAGACAACGCAAGGGCTTTTCGCAATGTTCCTTATACGATTAAGAACAAGAGCAAGACCGTCGTTCGCGGTGAGGCCGTAATCAAGTATTCGGACTTCGAGAAGATTAACGAAGCTATTTGCGACGCAGACGCGAAATACAAGAACCCGCGCAATCTCTGTAGCGGAAGCGTAAGACAGCTCGACAGCCGAATCACGGCGGAGAGAAACGTTTTTTTCTATGCTTTTTCCTTGTATGAAGCTGAGGGCGTTGACTTCGAGGGAAGCCGAGATAAGCAGATGAAGTGGATGAGCGAAATGGGCTTTGACGTGGTCCCTTGTGTCCACGTTACATCCGCGAATCTCATCGAAGAAATCGACAGCTTCGAGTCGAAGATTCCTACATTCGATATCCCATCAGACGGCCTTGTTCTGACGCTTGAGGACACAGAATATGCGAAGACTCTCGGCAAGACTGCTAAATATCCTAAGGATTCGATAGCGTTCAAGTGGAGAGACCAGCAGGCAAATACAACACTGAGAGAAATCGAATGGAGCCCTTCGAGGACGGGACTTCTCAATCCTGTTGCGATTTTTGATCCGGTTGAGCTTGAGGGCACAACGGTAAGCAGGGCTTCGGTACATAATATAAATATAATGGAAGATCTCCAGCTTGGAATCGGAGATACCATTACAGTATATAAGGCGAACATGATTATTCCTCAGCTGAGCGATAATCTGACAAGAAGCGGAAGAATGGAGATACCGCCCGCGTGTCCTGTCTGTGGTGGCGCAACTAAGATCAAGGATGACGGCGGTACGAAGGTGCTTATTTGCACCAATCCTGAGTGTCTTGCCAAGCATGTCAAGAGCTTCTCGCATTTCGTGTCGAGGGACGCGATGAATATAGAGGGGCTCTCTGAGGCGGGACTTCTCAAATTTATCGGAAAAGGCTTTCTGAAGAGCCTGCCAGATATTTATGATCTTGAAAAATACGAGGACGAGATTGTTCAGATGGAGGGCTTCGGCAGGAAGTCGTTCAACAATCTTATCAAGTCTATAAATAACGCAAGAAAAACAAGCCCGGCGAGACTTTTGTACAGCCTCGGCGTTCCGGGAATAGGTGTTACGACATCGAACATCATCGCAAGAGCATGCCACAACGACTGGAAGAAAATAGAGTCTCTCGATGAAGAGGCCCTCAAATCGATAGACGGCATAGGTGACGTACTCGCAAGTGATTATTTTGCTTTTTTTGCCAAAGAAGAAAACAAGCTTATGATAGAGAAAATCCTCGAGGGAATAGAGCTTGACGAGAGCTACCAAGAGCAGGGAAGCGCTCTTGCGGGGCTTAGCTTCGTAATTACGGGAAGCCTCGAGCATTATTCGAGCCGAAAAATTCTCAAAGAGGAAATAGAAGAGCAGGGTGGAAGAGTCAACGGAAGCGTAAGCAAGGAGACCGACTACCTCATCACCAACGATACCGAATCGGGCTCTGCCAAGAACAAGAAGGCTAAGGAGCTTGGCGTTTCGATTATCGACGAGGATGAGATAATCCGCATGCTCGGAAAGGGGGAAGAACGCCCATGATTGACAAGAAGATGGACTACGAGAACTACGATATCGCTGAAGAAATCGAAGAGTCCGAAGAGAAGATTTTTGAACTGCTTGAAGAGAAGAAATACTTCCAATGCAGAGATGAGCTCCTTAAATATAATGAAGTAGATATAGCCGAAATTTTGGAAGAGGTCATCGACAAGTTCGATGTCTCCAAGGCTGTAATGCTCTTTAGGACACTGCCTAAGGACATATCGGTTAATGTTTTTGCATATCTTGACAGCGATGTACAGCTCGAGGTCATAGACGTAATCACAGATCCTGAGCTTCAATACATCATAGATGAGCTCGACTTCGACGATATGATCGACGTGCTGGAGGAACTTCCTGCAAATCTCGTTGACAAGATTCTCGAGAAAACTCCAAAGGACGAGCGAAAGCTCATCAATACCTTCCTTAAATATAACGAGGACAGCGCCGGCTCTCTGATGACGCCGGATTACATCAATCTCAGAAAAAGCTGGACAGCAAAGGAAGCACTCGAGCATATCAAGGAAGTCGGAATGGACTCCGAGACAATATATACCTGCTATGTTCTCGATGTTGGAAGAAAGCTGATCGGAATTGTATCCCTGAGGTCGCTTGTCATAGCAAATGACAGCACGAGGGTTGCAGATATAATGAGGGAAGATTTTATCTTCGCCCATGTAGACGATGACCAGGAGGAACTGTCAGAGAAGTTCAAGAAATACGGCTACCTCGCAATTCCTGTTGTGGACAACGAAGGAAGGCTTGTCGGTATAGTAACAGTCGACGATATCCTTGATGTCATCGAAGAAGAGACGACCGAGGATATGGAGCGTATGGGTGGTGTCATCGATAACAACGATAGGGACTACCTGGATATGTCAGTCTGGTCACACGTCAAAGCGAGACTGCCATGGCTACTGCTTCTGATGTGCTCCTACTTCATTACCGGCGGTATCATCTCAAGCTTCGAGGACGCGCTTTCTGCGGTAATTGTCCTTGTAACATATATGCCAATGCTGATGGGAACCGGCGGTAACTCAGGCACACAGGCATCGACGGTTATCATTCGTGGCATGGCAACAGGCGAGCTGGAACTTGAGGACTGCCTCGTGGTCTGCTGGAAGGAATTTCGCATAGGCCTTATTATCGGTCTGGTGCTATCTGCGATCAACTATCTCAGAATAGTATATATAGATCACGAAAGCCCACTGGTAGCACTTACGGTATGCTGTGCGATGGTTCTCGTCGTAATTGTTGCGAAGCTTATCGGCGCACTTCTGCCTATGATTGCAAAGAAAATCGGCTGGGACCCTGCCCTCATGTCAGGCCCTATGATGGCGTCGATTACGGACATGATTTCGCTCGGAACTTACTTCACTATGGCTGGGCTGTTCCTCGGCATTTAGCTGATAATTTTTTTACATTTTATATATAAATATCTGGAGGTTATTGTGGAAAAAAGAGATTACAAGTACTTGGAAGATGTGGCACGCAAGGTAAGAATCAGTGCCCTTAAGGCAATTCATGCCGCAGGCTCAGGACATCCGGGCGGGAGCTTTTCTGTTGCGGACATTCTCGTCGCTTTGTATTTCGATGAGATGAATATAGATCCTGCTAATCCAAAGATGGAAGGAAGAGATAAGCTGATTCTCTCCAAAGGACATGCCGTTCCTGCGCTCTATGCGGTGCTCGGCGAGAGAGGATATTATGATGTTTCGGAAATGATCAGCTTGCGTCAGGTGGGAAGCCACTTCCAGGGTCATCCTAATATGAACAAGGTTCCTGGCATCGAGATGTCAACGGGATCGCTTGGGCAGGGTTTCTCCGCTGGAGTAGGTATGGCGATTGCCAACAAGATGGACGGAAAGCCTGGATATGTATATGCAATAACCGGAGATGGAGAATTGCAAGAGGGCATCATTTGGGAGGCATGTCTTTCGGCTAGTAAGTACAAGCTCGACAACTTCATAGCCATCGTTGACTGGAACGGACTTCAGATTGACGGCGAGGTTGACAAGGTAAAGAAGGTTACTCCAATAGATGAGAAGTTCTCAGCATTCGGCTTTGATGTAATCGTATGCGACGGACACGATATGAAGGATATCCTTGACGCAATCGACATGGCCAAGAAGTCTCTTGTTGAAAAAACCGAGAAGCCTGTTGCTATCATAGCAAAGACTCACAAGGGACATGGCGTATCATTTATGGAAGATCAAGCCGGCTGGCATGGCAAGGCGCCTAATGACGAACAATTTGCAGAGGCTATGAAGGAGCTTGGAGGTGAATTATAATGGCAGAGAAAATCGCAACAAGACAGGCATATAGCGAATTCCTCGTTGAGGAAGGCGCAAGAAATCCTAAGCTGGTAGTTATGACGGCCGACCTTTCGGGCTCAAACAAGACAGACGCCTTCGAAAAAGCTTATCCTGAGAGGTTCATAGACAGCGGTATTTCCGAGCAGGATATGATGGCAGAGGCTGCAGGAATCGCTCATTCCGGGCACGTGGTATGCGCAAGTTCCTTTACGATGTTTGCCGCAGGAAGAGCATATGAGATTATCAGAAATTCAATCGGATATACAGGCGCAAACGTCAAGGTATGCGCAACACACGGCGGAATCACAGTCGGTGAGGACGGAGCGAGCCATCAGACTTTCGAGGATCTCGCGCTTATGAGAGAGATTCCTGGCATGGTAGTTGTCAATCCGGCCGACGCAGTTTCGACGAAGGTCCTTCTGAAGCAGGTTGTCGATGCTTATGGTCCTGCGTATGTAAGGCTTGGAAGGTCAGGCGTTCCGGTTATATATGATGAGGGCTCGAACTTGCAAGTCGGGAAGGGAAACATCCTGAAGGACGGTATGGATGTTTCCATCCTTGCGACAGGCATAATGGTTGATTCGGCTTTGCAAGCAGAAGCGATTCTCAAGGAGCAGGGCATCAGCGCAAGAGTGGTAGACATTCATACGATCAAGCCACTCGATGAAGAGCTCATTATAAAATGCGCCAAGGAGACAGGCAGAATCGTAACTGCAGAGGAGCATTCAATCCTCGGAGGACTCGGCAGTGCAGTTGCCGAGGTCGTATGCAAGAACTACCCAGTTAAAATGGCTATGGTAGGCCAGCAAGACTGCTTCGGCGAGTCAGGCAAGCCTGCGGATCTTCTTAAGAAGTACGGCATGACAGCGGACGATATCGTAAAAGCAGTTAAGAGCCTTATGTAGTCGGGCCCATGCGAGTGTGAACGTGGGATCTCACGCAGATATATATATAGATGTATATATAAGAAAATAATGATATATAAGAAAACAGCGAAAAGCAGGGCCTTTAGGACCCTGTTTTTTGTGCTCCTAGTGCGAAATATGCAGAGAATATGCAGAGAATATACAGAGACGCATGTGGCAAATGTGCCTGAAATCAACGGCAAAACCCGCACCGAACGAATAACAAATGAATAAATATTCAAA
>CAVAIH010000033.1:0-13184 GCA_963588675.1 Sphaerochaetaceae bacterium
CTCTAAGAGAAAGTCTCCTTAATGCTCCTCCGTGAATTTACTTCAGGATTTAACGTTCCTGGTATTATACTGGGCATGACATTGCAGAAAACACCGTCCACAGGCTTAAGGCTAATCTTGGGGGGTAAGAGCGCCTCTTTTTTATGTTGAATCATGTGTTCTGCCCAGTCATAGCAAAGTGATGGCTGAATACTCAACTTTGCAATGTCATGAAAAGTGATAATCTTCATTCCTTTATTCATTCTTGTCTATCCTTTCAAGGATTCAGTCAATGCGTGAATCAACCTGTCGTTATCCTCTCTGTCACGGATTGCAAGGCGTTACCATTACATCATCACAGGAATCTTTCCAAAAGACCTTGTTACCATGATGGGATTGCCTCATTTCTGGAGGCGGCAACTGCATATAATCTCCATAAATGTTCCTCAATATTGTATCGTATCCAACGGGAATATTAACAAGGAGGCCCTCAAAATCATGTTGTATTGGATATTCGTAGCATTCCTTTTTAGCGCGATTTCTCGCGTTGTTGTAACAGCTTTCGCAAACTCCAACATATTGACATTTATCATATGGATATTTCTCATGCAATTTACACGCTCTTACCAGGAGATTGTTTTTGTCTTTGTACAAAAGTCTGTAGCATATAATTCTAGCTTTTGTCCACCATCTCATCTGCGCAATGTCAAGACACATCACTGCATATGGTGCATAGCACTTAATTAACTCTTTTCTCCACTTGTTATAGATTTGCACATCGTCTGGTTGACCATCAATCGGGAAGATATCTATGTCTACCCCATGGTATTCATTCTCAGATTCATATTTAATGCCCTTTTCTATCTTTATGGTTCTTGTGTCTATTAATTTTGCATAAGAATGCCTAGCTTTTTTCTCAAACGGCGAAATTAATTCTAAATCAGTATCGCTATTGGTAGCATTGAAATCCTCTATTAATTTTAAATAATCTTGCCTTGGCATTACAACATCTGTATCATCATCCCACGGAATAAATCCGTTATGTCTTATAGCACCAATTAAAGATCCATATGCGAGAAAATAGGTTAAAGAATGCTCTTTGCAGTACTTATCAAATTTTTCTAAAATATTAAGTTGGATTCTCTTGTGTTCCTCTAAGCCAATTTCCTTCATTCAGTCCTCTCTCTGTCCATTAATGATCTCTTCTGTTCAAAAGTTGTCGGAAGATTCACTCCGATTATTAATAGTTTCTCGGCATTTGCATCATCTTATGATTCCTCCGAACGAGTATTGTTTTTTATTATATCTAGAATATATTTAGGGTTTAAGGCCTGTATCATAAGGCGATTATTATCCCTCAGCGGTGCAATTATCCATCCAGTAATTACATTAGTAAAGAACTGTGTGATAATAGACGCTAGTGCCGCCCCCATGATTCCCATATACGATATTAGAAAATAGTTCATTAAAACATTCGCTAGGGCCCCTAGCAAGTTAATTAACCATAGATATTTCTGTTGATTTTTTGCCAGGATCCACACATTACGTACAGATCCAAGATAAGAAAAAGTAGTATACCAAACAACCAGCCTTAACACTTCTATAGAACCAACATAATCGTTTCCATACAATAGAAGAACAATCCACTTCGCAAACAGTGTCATAAACACACATTGTGCTAAACAAAGATATATAATAAATGAGTAAAGCCTTTTTACATTTAATTCAAATCCTTCGTTATCGTTTAATTTCTTTTTTTCAAAAATCAAAGGTCTGAACGAATCAATCAAGGCCGAGAAAACAAAATTGAATAAACCCGCGCATGTAACTGCTGCAGAATAAAAACCGACATTAGCATCATCCATCATTTGATTAATCATAATCTTATCTGTTTGCGAAAAGATAGATACCATTAGTGATGGAATAATATAATACTTGCTCTTTGAAAACATAGCTTTGCCAATTCCCCAGTCAAATCTAAGCCTTTGCCCTCCTTTTTTTCGATATGTAACATAGCTAAATATTGCTATAAGAAAATAATCAATACAATTAGAAATAGCAAACCAATAAACGCTCTTGCTTGTAATTAAGAGAAATATCTTATAAGCAGAAACAATAACATAGGCAATAAGCGAGATAACAGATGAATATTTGGCCAAAAGTTTCGCTTGAAACCAGTAAACTATCATATCGCAAACTTGTGCAATCAACATAATACTGTATAGCATGCAAACAATAATGGTCACTGTCTCCCCAGCATTTGCAACAGAAATAAAAGCGAAGATGCCTGCAATGCAAACAAAAGAAGAAATTAGAGAAAGCGTCATCGCTGTTCCGAAAATTTTGCCTTCTTTGTCTCTATTATTTATTTCCTCTTGGACTAATATGTCAGTAAAACCGAGACTTGTTATTGGCCCTGCAAAAGTAGCTACTGATGCTGCATAATTAATAATGCCATAGTTTAATGGGCCCAAATAACGAGCGGAAATCATACTTATTACTAAGCCGAGAAACGCCTGAATTATTTTTGAACCTATAAGCCACGTTGCATTATTGGCCACTTTATTGTGTAGTAGTCTCTTGATCATAATGTAATTTACTTATCTTTGTTAATTCTTTTCGAATATATTTCTAGGGCGCAATTTTAACCTTGATCTCCTCAATCTCTTCCACCACCTTAGAAGTGCCCATGCATTGATTTGATATGCGACCTTATCTGTTGGCGGACAGATAACACGCCTCACGCCTTCCTCTATAGCAATCGTCAACGCATTATCGGTACGCTCTTACAGCATCCATAGAAAAGAGCTCACAGGGATTGACTTGTTTGAGTGCTGCTCATGAAAGATTTAGTTCACGCCGGTTATCATTAAAGTATTATTTGTGAAAAGCACCGTACATACTTTCATCTGACATTAAAATTCTTCCCAGAAGAAATAGTATGGATATGCCATTGGCCAACTCGATGTTGCTAAGGCATAAAGTCCATATATTACAAATATTGCAAATATAATATATTGTAATAACCTGCGGTCCCTTTGATTCGAGATTGTTGTCAAGATATTTGGCAATGCCACAGCAAGGCTCGGCATAAAATAGAATCCAACACGCATTGCAGTAGAGAATACACCGCCGAAGCACTGACAAATACATGCAAAGTAGAAGATATTCATAAACCCGATTGATGATTCATCATCACTTCTGCAATATACCTGGTAGAAAATAAAAATCATTATAAACACCAGGAAAAGTACAAATGCACCATTGTCGTCCGGAACTGCATTTTTCTTAAACAATTTAGACGCAACAGCGAAAATCGGATACCTAGCCATGTATATTACCAAGAGAAGAGGAACCATCAGTGGTCGGTAACTTTTAGGCAATCGCAAGTGATATAATGGATAAGCCAGTAAATATATTACTGCGCTGTAATGGAATAGTGTTGCAATCAATATAGTTACCAGAAATCTTTTCCAGTTTTTGTCGCAAATAGAAGGAGTTGCTAGCACGCATATCCCAATAGCGATTGCCTGCCGAAGCCCCGAAAATGGCAGTAGAAAGCATGGTAGTCCCATATAAATGATATATGAGAATGCAAGGTCTCTGCTTTTCTTAGCAAATAGCACTGCAAGTGGTAATAGTGATATGCTTGCTGAAACAAAGAGAAGCAATTGATCCGAGGTCGAGATGTAGCCTAGAAGCTTATTGTAGAATATATATCCCCATTCGTAATTTTCCCAACCACCCAACTGGAGCAATTCATGCCACGAGTAATTTGAGATTGCTTCAAAAGACCACAGATAACCGCCCACTTTTCCATATTTCAAGTCTATCCCCATGCTGGGGTGGCGCAGACCCAGAACCAGTACAAGCAAAAGCGCAGGGACAACTGCAGTTCTTCGCTGTCTCTGCTCCAAGATCCCATTGGTTCTTTTACAGATCTCTGTGCTTATAAATATTAAGATATATAAGACATAATAAATTGTCATAACTCGGCCTCGTTGCTTTTGTCCTTGCATATTCCTTCGTACAGCTTCACATACTCTGCAAACTTGTCATGCATATCAAAGTGCAAAGCATTCTTTCTGCAATTCTCAGAAGAGAATGGTTTTTCCTCGCATACATATCGAATAGCATCTTCTAGCGCTAAAGTGTCATCACAGGGAACTACTATACCGCAGGTTTCATCTAATATCTCTGGACTACCACCTGTTTTAAATGTAATAACTGGCGTTCCACAAGCAAGAGCTTCCATATTAACGGTTGGAAAATTCTCCTCGCGTGTCGGATTGACGAACAAGTCTGCTGCTGTATATATCTCTGCAAGTTCGCGTTGATTCTGGGTACGATGAATGGATAGGATGTTAGATGGAAGCTCTTTATCCACATTGTCATCGGTTCCAACCACAACTATCTGATAGCTCTCGGGAAGCTTTTCCGCGAGATTTATCACTACATCTAGACCCTTTCGGGCTTCCCAGCCGAAAGCTACAAAGAGAGCTATGTGCTGAGTCCTGTCTATGCCATATTTTTCATGGAAATTCGAAGGTGTTGGTCTAAATGTTTCAAGATCAATCCCATTGTTAATTACTTTTATATCATAGTCTTTCAGATATGATTGCTTGGCCAAATCACACAGCCATTGGGAGGGAGTGACAATAGTCATGTTAGGTACGCCAGTAAACCATTTCCTCTTCAGCTTCCACATCATCTGACTCACATCAAGCAACGCCTTGGGATACCCCTTCAACTGCGGACAACGAGAGCACCCGGTCTTCCATTTATCACAATTTACCATGGTGAAGTATGGACACTTCCCGGTAAATGCCCAACAATCGTGAAGTGTCCATACTGTCGGAATATCATTGCGCTTGATATATCGAAACAGCAGTGGCAAGTTAATAGAGAAGCCGTGCAAATTATGAAGGTGAATAATATCAGGATCAATCTTTCGGATACCACGGAGTAATCGCAATGTAGCGCCTATCGAAAACAATCCATTCAAGCCAGTCAACTTCCCCAATACATTATGCACACAATATTCGGGATAACTTAAATAGTATCGATGCCCTTCAGGCGGTTCACATGGTCTCTTGCGAGCCATTGAAAAGGTCCACACTTTATTTCCACATTGTCGCGCTGTCATTGCAATTTGGAGCACGATACGCCCAGTGCTGCCTATGTCAACAGTATTGATTTCAACGATTTTCATTTCTCTTCCTCTCTACCGTTGGGCTGTTACACTTTCAATAACTTTTTTCACCTTTTCGGCGCAAATTCCTGGCTCATGATATTTCATTGCAGTACTTAGCCCGTTTCTCGCCTTTTCTTCTCGGAGTTCTTTATCGGCGAACGCTCTTCTCAAAGAACTTTTGAGTTCTTCTTTGCTCGTAATTGCTATAGCACAGTCATTTCTAATTAAATGTCCCATGGAGGCAATGCAAGCAGGGCCATAAGCGATAAGCGGAATCCCACTGCCTAGACTATCAGCAATTTTCGTCGATATAGAATTTCTAACTGCCTCAATACAAGCATCCTCGAACGATTCGGTATGGAGAAGAAAGTCTGCATTATGCAGGGTGTCATAGAATTCTTTTCCTGAAACAAATCCCTTCAGACGCACGGTTTCAATACCTTTAAATGTATTAAGAATCTGCTTATCCTTCTCTCCAGTATAGATATTTATACAATAATCGGTCCCATCTTCATTGTTGATTTCTGCCAATGCTCGGCCTATTTCAGCAATGGATTTGTACCGATTGCATCTGATATTGCCTAAGTATGTTATAGAGGTTGGTGTATTTGTAACATGAATTCTCTCAGATATCGGAAAGCTGGACCCTGTCATTATTGTTGTCACAGGTCGATGAAAACGACTTGTATATAAGTCTTTCATTTCGTCGCATATAGTTATGACGTGGGCAGTTTCGCCCATGTATTCCTCTATCTTCTTTTTCAGCAATTTAAGCCTTTCCCTGCGCCAAAAGCGTCTCGTTTCTTGAACAAAATAATATTCATCGCAGTGGTACGAAACAATTGGAATTCTCAAGTCTCTAGATATTTCCAACGCAATATCATACAGGAACATTGCTCCTCCAGGGGCTGCAAGAATACAGTCTGGCTTTTGTTCAGCCAACCATGATTTAAGATCAGCATTATACCATCGTGAGCATTTCCACATCAGATCGCGTGCAAGCATGACTGATGATTTTTTATTCTTGGGATTTCTATATAATTTCTCATCCTCAGCGTTTTCGAATTGCTCGTTCTGTGTCTTGTTAGGTTCAATTCTCTTCCCTTTGACTCTAAAAGTACAATAAGAACGCAGTACGTCCTTGTCTGTAATTCTAAAATACGAATTACACTTATCCACATTCGGAATTGTTGGATAGATGTAAAATTGGCAAACCTCATCTGGAGGGAAAAACTCAATCAAAGACAAAAGAGTCTTGCCCATGTTCTGGTATGTACTTAACGAATTGTGACTTATAATTAATATCTTCGGCATTGTGCTCCTGTATCCGTGTCTCATTTTCGAAATTAGAAAAAATTAAATAAAACCTTGAGAACGAAATCGTCCTTCTTCTCTCCGGAATATGTTGTAAAGCTCTTGTAATTCTTTATTATCCTTTTCTTTCCAGCAAGAGAATTCACAATTACAGCACCTGATCTTCAAGTAACTTGTATGTGTTCTTCCTGTCGAATCTTTCTTCGGCACACGTCCTTGCATTTCTTCCCATTTCCAAGCGGAGTGGCTTATCTTCAATCAGAATTTTAATCTTCTCAGCCATTTCCTCGGCACTTTCGCAGTTGAAGCCCATTTGATACTCGTTAACAAGGTTTCTATACTCTACGCTTCGTTGCGTATTTAACACTGGCTTACCACATGTTGCATAATCCGCATGCTTATTAATTATGCTGGCTACGGACTTCCCATTGATAGGATTAACTACCATATCGCAAGCTACTAAAACTCCACACATCTGGCTATAATCCAGTCTTCCTGTGAATATTACATTAAGTCCTTCCGCTTGTTTCTTGAAAGTCGCTGCCATGGGTCCATCGCCCATAACAATAAATTTAAGGTTAGGATTGTTTACCTTCTTCAATGCTTTAAACACAAGAGGAATGTCATAACTAGTACCCAATGTTCCTGCATAGCCAAGCCATATCTCATTTTCTTTCTTCTCTAAGATAGGATTCTCGCTAGCATACCGATCAAAACTTGCTAATTCTGTGCCAAGAAACACTGTGGTTGTGTCCTTAACTTTCTTGTTCACCTGCTTAGCTCTTTCACAATAAGTATCTGACACGGCACAAATTGCATCAGCTCGCTTATACGCTCCGTTAGCAAGGAACTTAAACGGTGCAAAAACAACATTGCTGAGTACTGGCACATTGAACACCATTTGAAATGCTTCAGGCCACAAATCTTGGACATCTACAACAAAGCGGATGCCGTTTTTTTCGCAGTATTTAGCGGCTATGTAAGGTGCGCAAAGCGTCGGTATTGCGGCATAAATTACATCTGGTTTTTTTCTATCTTGCAAGTATTTTCTTAGATTTCTTGCCCATATATAGTGACTGTAAAATCTTTTTAAGCAAATATTCTTTGGGTAGCCTGTTTCATGTAACATAGTAACCTTATATTCATAGGTTCTAATTTGACTCCCGAAATGTGTCTTTTTACCATGATTAAAATCACTCGTAATCAGTTCTACTGTATTCTCTTTGCACAATAAATTTGCGAGATACTGAAATCTCATGTTTATGTCATCGGTAATAAACTCTCCGCAGAAATCCGCCAATATCACGATATCCATTCTTTCTTGTGCGCCTTTCAATAACTTTAAGCTCTATAAAGAGGAAAGTATCCGCTTTCGATTTTGCCTCTAATTGCTACAAGCTCATCATATTTCTTTTGGTTATATATCCTTTTACCGATATAGAAATGATTCAAATCGCCTTTATAAAAAGCTCGCTTAAATTTGAACAAGTTGTCCTCGCCAGAGCCGACACCGCCTCCAAGATAAAGTGTCCTGCACCCATTTGCGTTACCCCAGAGAGCCGCTTTATAGAGAAGTAAATTTGTAGCAGCAAGTGAGCTGTACTCTCTAAGGCTTCCAGAAAGATGATAATCCATATATCCATTTGCAACAAGCATGATAGATGCAGCTATCACCAGACCATCCTTCTCAGCCCAGAAAACTTGAGCATTCTCTGGCAGGTCATCAAGAATTGATTCGTAAAATTCAGGCTTGAAATAGTAATATGCTTCTGCGTCGTCCTTATCCATAGTGCCGTTATATATCTCACGGAAAGTTTCGTATATCTCAGGAAAGCGGCCGTTATATATCTTCACTCCGTTCTTAATGGCCTTGCGAATCACATTACGATTCTTGCTGGTTATGTTGCTCCAAATAGACTCTGGCGAATCTAATTCCATGTGAACAACTTCTCCCAACTGAATAACTTCGTAAAATTCTCTACATGCATCATGGTTCTTCACCATCGGATGGAATCTGACAAACTCACTGATAATTCCATTCTCGTTCAGCCAAGATTCGTAAGCTTCAAAAAGGTCTTCGCAATCTTCGCCTTCTATAAGCCAACCACCATAGCCATACGGTGTGGCAAAGTCAAAATATCGTCCTTCTTCCAAACTCCCAGAAAAATGTACATCTTTAGCCACATCGCGCTTCATAACCACATTAATACCACGCACGTCGTCCTTTTCATAATAGAAAAGCAAAGGCTCCCCATCACCGTGAATTTTGAAAGCCTTTACATATCCGCTAAGCCAATATGTGTCATAATTTCCAAAGGAGCGTACGATGTTATCCCATTGTTCAGATTGTTCAATTGTATAAACTGCAAGCAAGGCTATGCCTCCTTCCAAAATTGGGTTATAGCATCCACCATACGGCGCATATCATTTTCAACATAACGTTGATCACATACGAGACTTAACTCATTGTCATATATAAATCTTTCCCGCTCACTCAAATTGTGATACTCACTAACAGGCCAGTGCACAGGACAGTATATATCACTTTTTATCAGGAAAGTTCTTAGTTCATTGCGCTTTCCATCAGGGACCAAGATAGGTACAAACATCGGTGTGTCTAAATCAGATTGCTGTGGAAAAATCAGCCATTCGCTAAAGGCCTCGCGCAGTATCTCTGCATTTAACCGCCTTCTATTTCTTATGAACTCAATGTCCATTTTTGCTACGAGTTCCACATCACGCTTGGCTGCCTTGGCGATATTTACCGTCTCTAATAGGTCTTCTGCTTCTTCAAATGCTTTCAAATAACTTTTATCTGCCTTTGGATCACCATTGATGTATCTAGCTTTCAACTGCATAGCCTTTGCTCTGAGCCGCTCGTATCCAAAGTTATCCGTCTCGCCAATGGCAAGAACATGCTTATCCTTCGTCCATGCGTATCCCCCAGTCCAAAAGCCACACCACTTTCTTAGCGAACCAAAGTAGTAATCTGCATCCGAATATGTCGCCGAGAATATCGAATGTGTAACATCTCGGATTACTATGCCGTTATATCTTTGAATATTCGGAGCCAAATTCGTATATCCGAAATAGTCCATTAGGAACAGAATGTCTGAATCAAAGTTAATTTCCCGTCTTAAACCGTCCTGCCAGTACACCGGATAAAAGTTTACTTTGATGCCAGCGTCCAGAAAGGGTTTTATCATGCTATCGCAACACCAGGATGGCATAGCCACTGATTTGGCATTACTCAAGTCCCTAATAATCACCTGCAAAGCACTTCTACCCGAGAGATACCAACTAGTTGTTTCTGGAAAAAGGTTATTTGCTTTACTCGTGGTTGGAACTCCCCAGAATTCACTTCCAATTTCTTTCAACATACTTCATCCCCATATATTCTTTCGTCGCATATTTGAGTCTATCTTGTACACTGGAAAGCTAGGAATCAATCATCAGCCCAATCAATCAGGCATTCAATATTTGAAACATCGAATGTAGGCATTTTTAGCTTTTCCTTCACTTTTTTTCTCTCTGCATAGGCATTATCAATAAAAATAGAAGGAACATTATTATCCATATAGTCGCACTTATTTTCATCAATGGGCACTTCTATAATCTTTTCAAAAATATCCTCTGACAGTCTTATCTTCTTCATCGTCTCACGAATATCGTACGCGTGTTTTGTTATCAAGGTAATTGATATCCCTTTATTTAAGCACTGATAAACAAATCTCACGGCTTCGGTGTTGTATTTTTCTCTTCCAAAGACCAATGTATCATCAAAATCTAAGTAAACTCTTTTATAAGGATAATCAATCTTGTATCTATCTATATACGTCTTGTCCAATGATATTTTGTAAGTATTCGGACAAATGTCAATCTCCATCCCAGAGAAATCACACAACGCTAATAACGGAAAATTCACATCAAGATTTCTGCTCAAGCCATATGTTCCAGCAAATCTAGTAGAAATCTCCATGAGCTTCAGCTTTCCTTCAGCGTCCTCTTTACATTGAACAAACCAGTAGCCATGAAACTTTATACGATTTGATATAGAATTGACTATTTCCCCCATTTCATCTGTTAAATCAACATTTGTTGTTCTGGCGGTAATGCCATTCATGAGTCTATCTCTATATCTGGGTTGCGCAAATCTAAGCTTGCCATGGCGGTCTGTAAAACAATCAATAGTCAGTTCTCTTCCCGGAAGATATTCACATAGGACATAATCGACAGAATCATTTCTTAACTTTTCAAGTTCCTTTTGATTGTTGACTTTGTGTGCATTTCTGCCACCCTGTCCCTCGTCGTCCTTAGCAAACAAGGGAAACTCCGCATTGTCATAAGAATAAATCTTAGGAAGAAAATCAAAACCTGACAATACTTCATATGTTTTCGATTTATGCCTGCAAATTTTAGTCGTTTCTAGACAAGAACACACTACAGTAGCATGTATTTTGTCTTGATTTTCAATTAGTGCCAGTGCTCCTGAGTCATGACTAGGTATGATAAATTCGATATCATGTTCATTAATACATTCGTTTAGTTTAGTTATAAAATTGTCTTCAAATATAAAAGGCAAGTCAGTAATGGCATCATTACTGATGTAGCTGGAATGATTATCATAGCTTCCTGCCATAATTGGATGAAAACGGATACTATGCTTCAAAGCAAAGTATGTTTCTATGGCTGGATAATCTCCTCCACCAAAAATCATTACATTTGTTTTCACAATTTTTCCTTTCTCTCCACATTCAATGGACGATAGATGTTGCCATCTTTTTCTATAAAGCTGCCTGTGTCTATGCCATCATGCTTCAATGCAACCTTAATCGTTCGAAGAATCAACTTAACATCACCTAGAAATGTAATATTTGAAACATATTCTACATCCATTCTGAATTTATCTTCCCAAGAAACATAGTTTCTCCCATGCACCTGTGCATAACCAGTAAGTCCTGGTCGCACATCATGCCTATGGCTCTCCTCTTCGGTGTAGTATGGCAGATAAGAAACCAGCAAAGGTCTCGGTCCCACGACGCTCATGTCGCCCTTGATGATATTTATAAGTTCCGGTAACTCATCCAGGCTTGTACTTCTAAGCGTTCTACCGAATTTTGTAAGCCTAATCTCATCTGGAAGCAGTTCTCCGTCTTCGTCCCTCTCATCCGTCATTGAGCGGAATTTATAGAGCTTAAATATCTTCTCATCCCTCCCAGGGCGCTCTTGTGTGAACAGCACCGGTGATCCGAGCTTGGCCCTGACAAGTATTGCTATAGTAAGCAAAGTCGGGCTGAACACAATAAGTGCTCCTGTCGCAAGGAAAGCATCCAAAGGTCTTTTGATGTATTTTTCATACGGTCCGTATGGCTTGTGTGTATCACTTCTTGCTCCGCTCATCTAAAAACACCGTCTAATAATCTCAATCACAACATCTTGCTCTGCGGGCGTCATTTTGTTGTCGCTTGGCAGGCAGAGGCCTCTTTCGAAGATGTCGGCGCCGACGTCGACAGAGGCGCCTGCGATGTATGCGTTCGTCTTGCAACGGCCGTCGCCATCTTTAGTGACAAAATCATGCATTCTGTACATTGGTTGCATGTGCATTGGCTTCCAGATTGGTCTTCCTTCGGCGTTGAAATAGCTCAGCGCCTCCAGAATCTCCGTAGGGCAAGATTTGCCCGGCTCTGACCTATATAAAGCCCTGTGGTCATCTCTGACCTGCTGGCACATCGCATCCTCATCTATGATAAGAGCCGAAAGCCAGTAGTTAGGCTCTGTCCCGTCCGCAATCGGATTCATGGTCACAGGCAGGCCCTTCAGGCCCTCTTTATATCTCTCGTAGAGAGCTTTTTTCTGTTCAATGTGCTCTTCGAGATGCTCGTACTGCCCACGGATTACGCCGGCAATGACATTCGACATCCTGTAGTTATATCCGACTTCCTCATGCTGATACCATGGCGCATTTTCACGGCTCTGCGTGGACCATTTGCGGGCATGGTTGGCATCGGCCTCATCGTTGCACAGAAGGCAACCGCCGGACGAACCTGTGATAATTTTATTGCCGTTATAGCTGATAGCAGAATAATCGCCAAAGGATCCGCACTGCTTACCATCCACAGTCGCGCCCATGGCCTCGGCTGCGTCCTCGATGAGGAGCGCGCCGTGCTTCTCGCAAATCCTCTTTATCTCATCGATGCGTCCTGGGAAGCCATAAAGCTCCGCGCAGACAACGAGCTTAACCTCTGGGTACATAGAAAAAGCTTTTTTCAGGGCCGTAGGGTCCATGTTCCAGCTGCCCTCCTCGGTATCGATGAAGACCGGAATTCCGCCTTCATAGACAACGGGGTTGAGCGTAGCGTCGAAGGTCATGTCCGAGCAGAAGACTTTCTTGCCTTCCAGGGCGCCATGGCTTATCGGTGCCCTGCCGTAAAGCTTCTCGCCGGCGAGCTTGCAACAAAGGTGAAGTGCCGCCGTACAGCTTGAAAGACCCACAGCATACTTTACGCCAGCCTTCTCAGCCGCGATGCGCTCCACTTCATTTATATTAGCGCCGACCGTGCTCATCCAGTTGGTCTCGTAAGCTTCGGTCATGTATTTGAGCTCTTCGCCATGCATGGTTGGGCTTGCCAGCCACAGCTTGTTCTTGAATTTCTCTATTCCGCTGAATCGCTTGTCGAACTCGTTCTGTGTCATTTTT
>CAVAIH010000034.1:0-12964 GCA_963588675.1 Sphaerochaetaceae bacterium
GAGGAAAAGATAGCCGAAATCGAAGACGAAATCGTTACGATTCGAGAAACAGATCCATACCAGTACAAATATCTTCTGGAGGATCCAAATGCATTCGATGAGAAGAAGACCGATCTGGCGCAGGAGCTGAAAGACTATGAAGAATACGAAGGTCAGCTCGAAACGATTCTGAAAAGGCTTATGGAAAAAGAGGAGAGCAATAAATGGCGAATGAACTAAGCACAAAAGACCAGGCTTTCGTGTCAGTCGTTGAAAACCACGAACTTGGCGACATCATAAAGCCTCTAATTAAGGAAATTCATCTATTTGATTCATATATCGCGGGCACCACCCATCTAAAGGACAAATCTGTCCTGGATGCGATTCAAGTCGGTGATATGCTGAGCCTAAAACGCGAGGACAACAAGTTTGACTCAAACGCCATCCTGATTCTATATGAGGATGGCCGGAGACTTGGATATGTCCCAGAGAAAGACAATATAATTTTCGCCCGTCTGATGGATGCCGGCAAACTGCTGAAGGCCAAGATCACCAAGATAGAACAGAAAGGTTCCTTTAAGCAAATTTCCGTTGGAATCTATTTGGTGGACTTCTAAGCTTTTAAATCATATTAATCTTATTAGATATTAAAGGCACTCGCTCTCTTTTGAGTACGGGTGCCTTTGTGTTTATATTCGATTTAGACTTCTAAGCGCATTAGAACTTCACTACCTCTGGTTCGTGCGTGAATGACGAGAATGTTGCTGTGGCATTTTTGAAATAAAATACCTCTGTGTTTCCGTCATCTGCTTTGTACATGCCCTGGAGAGATGGGTAAGCATCCAGCATAGACTGTCTTGCCTCGTTGCGGGCATCCTCTACCAGCTCGCCTGCCACGCGAAGCCATTCACCATCCTTGAATGCGCAGATTTCTGCCTTTGGATTTGCGTGAAGCTGTTTGGATACGTCCTTAACCTTGCCTGTCTGAATGTACAGCTTGCCTTCGAAAATGTGGATTGTGCCGAAAGGTCTGACTCTTGGCTGGTCACCTTCTACTGTTGCAAGGTAATAAGTTTCTGCCTCTTTTAAAAATTTCTCTACTCTTTCCATATTCATTATCCTCCTTTGTAGAATCATCTTAGCGAGAAAACACGCTACGCGAGTTTTCTGGGTTGTCTTGGTTGTCACGGTGTTCTTCAAGCGCTCGTGCAAGCACGGCTTTTCATCGTTACTAGCGTATAAAATGCGTTGGGGTCCACTCCTCCTGCTCTGGCAGGCCGAACTCCTTCTTGCCAAGCTCAATGCTTTTCATTAAGAAAATCATGTTGCGCGCCAAAACTCTCATGGTCTGCTTGCCCTCTTCATCCATCTCAGCCTCGCCTACTTCCCTTCCGTGAATTGAATTCCAGTACTGGCTGGACGCGATTGGCATATTAGAGATAGTATAATACTTGTTCAGCTCGTCAAAAGTTGCCGAGCAACCGCCTCTTCTTGCGCAAACCACGCTGGCTCCCACCTTCATACGCTTGTCGAAGTGCGTGCTATAGAAAAGTCTGTCCAAGCAGGCAATCAGCGTAGCATTCGCAGATGCATAATATACAGGGCTTGCAATTACAAGACCATCTGCCTCCTCGAAAAGAGGCGCCAGCTCATTTACCACATCATCAAAGACGCATTTTCCTGCCTTGAAGCAATGGCCACAGGCAATACAGCCTCGTATGTCTTTATTGCCCACCTGTACCGTGGTCACTTCAACGCCGTTTTCTTTAAATACATTTTCCATCTCGCGAACGGCAATCGTCGTATTGCCATTTACGCGCGGACTTCCGTTAATAATTAGAACCTTGCTCATTTTTCCTCCATTTCTTCTCGCTCTTATTCTTTATTCCGAGTGACGTTGACTACACGAATGAAAAGAATCCATTCACTTCGCTAATCGCTTCATTCCATGGTCCACGGCAACTCCGAGATATCCGACCGCGAGAAAAGCCACCGCGAGCAGAACAATATTCAGTGCTACTGCGCTAGCTCCGAGCGCGTCTACATTGAGAAAAGGATACGGATATTTGTTGTCGCCGGTGAGGAACTGCGCCGAAATCATCGAGGCCGTTACATATGCGATAGGAAAGAGAGCCGAGAAAATCGGCATTTTCCATTTCGTATTTCCCTTGATATCGAAAATCAGCCAGTCGAGAAAAGTTCCGATAGGCACGACGTAGTGAAGGAGCGTCAGGCCCGCCTTGACGATTTCGTCCATGTCGTCGAACATGCCCTTCAGCATGAAATGAGCAACAAGTCCTGTCAGCATTATCGACAGTGTAATCAGAAACTTGAAGTATCCGAATTTAACGGAATCACTTGCACTGCCAGGCTTTCGAGCCTCGGCGATGATGTATGCAAGATAGAAAACCGCCACCGCGAGATTGCTCAGCGTGGTGAACATGCGGAAGGTATAGAGCGAGAAATTGCTCGTTCCGACCTCGCACTGAAGGAGAATGCCCGTCACAGCACACGAGAAAATCAAGGCTTTATAAATTAACGATATTTTGCTTTTAGTCATGGATATGACCGCCTCCTTGTAGTCATCTTGTTCATCAATATTGGTTATACCCAGTTATACCCCTTTGTCAAGGGTATAACTGGGTATAACTGGGTATAACTGGGTTATTTATTCTACGCTCTCTTGCAGACCTTCCGGGCTCCAGGACTTCTGTACCTCTTCTATCAGAAGCCGAGGGTCTGTCTTTACAACGACCTGATATTCATCCTCATAGACAATTTCGCCCGGATCATTTGTGTAGACGAGGTAATATGTCTGGTGGTAG
Organism: Sphaerochaetaceae bacterium; assembly: GCA_963588675.1. GTDB lineage: Bacteria > Bacillota > Clostridia > Peptostreptococcales > Anaerovoracaceae > Crickella. The sequence goes on from CAVAIH010000034.1 coordinate 2,805, forward strand.
CGCTCAAGGAGCCAAAGTATCGGCCTTATCATCTTCATCATCTCAACGCTACTGTCCGTCTTGAACCAGCAAACAACAGGCTCCTGACGCTGGCACTGAGGCGGCCATGGCAGGTTCTCGACGAACCAATCGTCGACCTCGTGGAAGAGCCCCACGTCCTCTTCTTCCATGATTCCTTTCTCGGCCATCTGATTTATCAGGCTAAAAACGCCCTTGGCGTACATTGTATTTCGCGCCAGCGCTTTTCCCTGAATACGCACGTATTTGAAGTTCATTGCCATGTTTTTCTATTGCCTTTCATTTGTAACGTTTCTTTTGTAAAGCTTCACTTGTAACGAACTATCTGATCAAGAGTGTAGAGCTTTGTATTCTGTGAAACTGCGCAGTCTACGATTTTCTCATCAAAACCGCTTTCTGAAAACAAAGCATAGTGGAATACAGCATTTTCTTTCAGCGGTGAAAGCTTTGCCAATGTATCAAGATATTCGGAATAGGAGAAAGGAACGCCCTTGAATTTGCACTCACCGACCAGATATTGCTTTTCCGTCATGTCGATGCCGAGAAGGTCAATCTCTGTCTCTGTTGTGCGAAGTCCGCTTGCCGACTTTTCGTCTCTCACTGTGGTTTTCCCGAACCACCGCCCCATCTTGGAATAACGAAAAGGCAATTCGTTTTTCTTCTGCATTTCACGGACAAATTCTCTGCATACATTCTCAAAGGCAAAAGAGGCGAATTCATGCAGTGCCGGTTTTACGGCGTATTCATAGACGCCGTCGACGTCGCCGTCCTCAAGTTGCGAGATGTTTGCAAAACCGAACGCGTACCAGAAACGGAAAAAGTTATCCGTTAAGTGATAAGTTCCGCGAGCGGTATTTGCCTGTTCCTTTGTTTTGGAATCGACCGAGAACTCACGCTCCACAATTCCGAGTTCAATCAGGTTCTTAAGATAGACGCTGGTTTTGGATGTGTCATCCACAAGGGATTTCTGGCTGATGTCGTTGAGCTTAGTGTTGCCCAGAGCTACAGCCTCGATAATAGCGTTGTAAATCGACGTCTCTCGAAGTTCCTGATGCAGTAGAAAGTCCACCTCGCTGTACAAGACACAGCCCTTTGTAAGAATATTTCTTCTGATGTTCTCGGCTATGGACATCTTTGTGTCCCACTGCCGTAGATAATGCGGGATTCCGCCGAGAATCGAATATGCAAGTATCTTATCTCGATCCGAATAATCCGGGAAAAACTTTACTGCATCATAGAATCCCATCTCTTTCATTTTGTAGATGCCTGTAGCTCTACCATAGAGAGGATTCTTCTCCGCAAGAAGTTCTTTCTCAATAAAACTCATGGCACTTCCGCAGAGTATAATCATAACATTTGAGTTCTGAAGTTCTGCGTCCCAAAGATTCTGCAGAATTGACGGAATGCTCTTGTTTCCACGACACATATACGGGAACTCATCTATTACAATCAGTTTTTTGCTATCCCCGTACGGAAGAGAAGTTACAGCACGAAAAGCCCTCTCCCAATTGTCAAATTCGGAAATATATTCTTTTGCGGGAATGTTTTCCTTTAATATCTGATTCGAAAAATTGCGAAGTTGCACTCTGTCGGTTGACTGTGTGCATGAAAAGAACACATGCGGTTTCCCCTTGCAAAACTCCCGAAGAGTTTCTGTTTTTCCGACACGTCGCCTGCCGTACAACACGATGAGTTGTCCGCCGTCAGCTGTATACCTGTCATTTAAGAATTTCAACTCATTTTCTCTGCCTATGAACATAAGTGCTCCCTATCATTTAACCAATATGTTGACCGACCTGTTAACCACTTTATTAACCAATCTACTCGGCAATCTATTAAATCTAAATTTACTAAATCACGATTTGATATTATTATATGCGGGCTTGTCAAAATAATCAAGTACTTATGATTTTTGATTATTCTCGCGTGCAGATTAAGAGAATCTCGCCTATGCTTCAGTATCCATATTTTCCTCGCAGTTTCGCAAAAGTGAAGATTGTGATTCTCAGCAATTTATTGTAGTTAAAATGGTCACTTATTTGTATCTTCAAACGCGCTCTCCTTCAAGCCGTCAATTTTGTTTTTACTTACACAGAGAAAACGCTGGTCGCATATACTCAATTGCCCCGCGTGAAAGCCCGTTTTGCACCGCGAGCTTTTCCCAATTACCTTTCACCGTTTCGATGCTCGCTTACGTATCGGCAGGTTCAGGTCCTGCAGGGTTCTTCCAAGCGGATCGTCCTTTGCAACAAGCAAAAGGTCCTTATCCATGTCGTTCAGTGCGTGGAGCACTGAAGCATAGATTCCGATGGCAACAGACGGGTCACCTTTTTCTACCTTCCACAATGTAGCTCTGCTGATTCCGGCACGCTCCGCTGTCAATTCCACGGACAAGTTACGGCGAAGTCTTGCTAGTTTTATCTGCTCACCCATCTTTGCCAGTATGTCCTGCGTTGCCGGCAAAACTGTAACGGCTTTCTTTCCCATGGCATTCACCTCCGATAACGTTTTTAATTATACACAAATATTTTGGTATCGTCAATATTTATAAATGTTATTCCTTCAGGCTAATGAAATAAAAAAACCGCCTGGTTTCTATTAGAAACCAAGCGGCTGAACTGATTGGACTTGTCAATTTTCCTGTCATTTTCTCTGTTATGAACAAAAATCATGTATATTTTGGCGACTGCCATAATTTACGTTATTAAATTGTCTCTAATTTAAATGAAGAAAATCAGCATATCTACTAAGAATGTAGGGATAAGAAATGCAAGCGACCATCCCATATATCCAAAGAACGAAGGCATCTTAATGCCGTTTTCCTCTGCAATCGACTTGACCATAAAGTTAGGTGCATTACCAACATAGGTATTTGCTCCCATAAATACAGCTCCGCATGATACCGCAAGCAGCATCTTTGGTGCAATAGTACCGACAGCTGTAACTATACCCTCTGTAGCTCCAAGTGTTCCTGCTGTTGTAAGGAATACAAGATATGTTGGGGTATTATCAAGGAAACTTGATAATGCTCCTGTTGCCCAGAAGAGCTCCCATGGCTGAGTAAGTCCGAGCTCAGCGCCCTTACTCTTGAGGATAAGGAGCGCCGGAATCATTGTAATGAAAATACCTATAAATAAAATTGCAACTTCCTTAATAGCATCCCATGTAAAATGGTTATTTAATCTAACCTGCTTAGGGGTAGTCTTAAATGACAAAAATGCCGCAACAAGAATAATCGCAACCTCTATAATATCAGGAAATGTAAGAGTTGCTTCTCCAATAATATGGATGCCCAAGGTCTCACCATCTGCTCCCTGGAATAATGGAAGTGAAGGCAGTTCTCCACTAAGAATTACTGCTCCAACTATCATTGCAATGAAGATGATATTATGTGCTCCAAGTAATCTGATATGCGATTTCTCAGCATTAATTTCCGGTCTGTTACCCTCAGCTAAGTCCTTGCGATAGGCTCTTCTGTCAAGTATATAGAAAACTATCAGCAAAATGATCACATTTACGATAAATACCGGCATTATCTTGAGACTCCAGAAGAAAGGTACGCCTCTCATAAATCCCATAAGAATTGGCGGATCACCAAACGGTGTCAGACAGCCTCCAATATTTGAAACAAGGAAAATAAAGAATACTACTATCTGTGTTCTCCTTGATCTCCATTTGTTTGCCCTGATAATAGGTCTGATCATTACCATGCTGGCTCCTGTAGTTCCAATCCAGCTTGATAGCAGTGTACCTATAAGAAGCAAAATAACATTGACCTTTGGTGAACCAACCAAGTCTCCCTCAAGGCAGATATTACCGGCCACACAGAAAAGTCCAAATAACAAAACTATAAACGGAAGGTAATCCCCTACTATGCTCTCTGCTACCTGTTCAATTCCAACATTCCAGCCATAAGCAACGCAGAATGGGATAATAAAAAGCAGACTCCAGAATAAAACTCCGTACTGCTTATGAGCGTCCCACCACTCACCGATAACTAATGGACAAATAGCGATGCATAACAGCATTCCTACAAAAGGAATGCAACTCCACAATGGTAAAACTGTTCCTAAATCCATTTTTTCACCTCTTATATACAATAATTCACAACCTCGAATCATAACACCCAAATTTACAAAAATCAATAATATCTATGCACAAAATTGTATGCAGTTTTATGCGTCCTTTTGCACAAACCTTACATAATAGAAATAAAAAAAGACCACCTACTCAAAGCACCTCATGTATGAAGTACCTGAGCAAGTGATCTTGCTAATATTAGGTGGTTACATCGTTTAATACAGCTTTGCACCTGCAGGAATGTGTGGATCTACCATCAGCAGGTGTAGCCTTTCTTCGCCGTTTTCGCTGTGTACGGCAGAGATGAGCATACCACAGGAATCGATACCCATCATTGGACGAGGTGGAAGATTTGTGATTGCGATGCATGTCTTGCCAACCAGCTCTTCAGGCTCGTAATAAGCGTGGATGCCCGAGAGTATTACGCGGTCTTCGCCTGTTCCGTCGTCCAAAGTGAACTTCAGAAGCTTCTTTGACTTAGGTACTGCCTCGCAGGCAAGCACCTTTACGGCTCTGAAATCACTCTTCGAGAATGTGTCGAAGTCGACGAAATCCGCAAACAGCGGTTCAATCTGAACATTCGAGAAGTCGATTGGCTCGTCTGCGCCGTTGAAGTTGACGCCGGCCTGTGCGTCCGCACCACCAGCAACTCCAACCTTAGCACCCTCTTCGCCCTTCTTGGACTTCTTCTCAGAGTCAAGCGGTTTCATCGTTGGGAACAGCTGTACGTCTCTTATTGTTGCGCTGTCTGTAAGAAGCATAACGAGTCTGTCGACGCCGATTCCGATTCCGCCTGTTGGAGGCATTCCTACCTCAAGGGCATTTACGAAATCTGTATCCATTGGATGAGCCTCGTCATCGATTCCGAGGTCGAGCTGTCTTTGCTGTTCTGCAAATCTCTCGTACTGGTCGATAGGGTCGTTCAGCTCGGAGAAAGCGTTGCTAAGCTCCCAGCCGTTGATGTATGACTCGAATCTTCTTGTAATTCTTGGGTCCTTAGGGTCCTTCTTTGCAAGCGGTGACACTTCAATCGGATGTCCGCATACGAAGCATGGTCCGTCAAGGAAGCCCGGGATGTCCTCGCAGTAGTCTTCGAACATTTCTGCGATGATCTTGCCTCTTGTGAGTTCGGATTCCTTGAGGTCTTCGAAATTCATTCCATAGGCTTTTGCCGCGGATACAGCTTCTTCATCGCTCGTAATCTTATCGAAAGGAATTCCCGTCGTCTTGATTACAGCCTCGGTCATGTCGATCTTATTCCATGGCGGTGTGACATCAAATTCCTTGTCGCCGTATTTGATAATAGGCGATCCGTTAACTGCCATAGCGCACTTGTATGTAACCTGCTCCATGAGGTCCATCATGTCCTCGAGGTTGGCATAAGCCTTATATGCCTCCATCGATGTGAACTCTGGGCTGTGGTTCTTGTCCATGCCCTCGTTACGGAAAACCTTACCTATTTCATATACGCCGTCGAGGCCTCCTACGATGAGCCTCTTGAGGTGAAGTTCAAGGGAAATTCTCATTGTCAGGTCAATGTCCAAGGTGTTGTGGTGTGTTGTAAAAGGTCTTGCGGCAGCTCCTCCGGCAATGTTGCCGAGAACAGGGGTCTCTACCTCCATCAGGTCGTAGTCCTCTTCGAGCACCTTGCGCATTGTTGCGATGATCTTCGACCTTTTGCGGAAAGTCTCTCTTACGTCCTCGTTCATGATGAGGTCGAGATATCTCTGGCGATATCTCAAATCTGTGTCCTTGAGTCCGTGCCACTTATTTGGAAGCACCTGAATGGACTTGCAAAGCAGTACCACCTGCTCTGCCCTTATGCTGACCTCGCCGGTTTTGGTCTTGAAAACAACGCCCTTTACGCCGAGAATGTCGCCTACATCGTAGGTTTTGAATATCTGATATTCCTCAGCTGTGATGTTATCGCGCGCAACAAAGACCTGGATACGGCCGTCCTTGTCCTGCATATCGACAAAAGCAACCTTGCCCATTCTTCTGAAGGCCATGATTCTGCCTGCGACGGATACCTCCTGGCCCTCCATCGCGTCGAACTCATCCTTGATCTTTTTGCTATGAGCTGTAACATCCCATGTCTCATTTACATAAGGGTCACGACCCATGTCGCGAAGCTCCTGCAGTTTATTTCTCTTAATCTGACGCTGTTCATTTACCTCAGCGGCGGTCAGTTCCTTAACTTCCTGCTGGTTATTGTTCTCTGCCATTACTATCTCCTTACCTCGAGGATTTCGTACTTAGCGATTCCGTCTGGTATCTGGAATTCAACTATGTCACCTGCCTTGCATCCGAGAAGGTGGTTGCCGACAAGTGAAGCATTTGAAAGCTTGCCGTTAAATGGGTCTGCCTCTGATGAGCCTACGATTTTGTACTCTACAACATTTCCCATATTCTCCTCTGAGAGATCCTTGAGTGTTACAATACGGCCTGTCTGTACAGTGGTATCGTCCTCGTCGTCATCACTGTCGACTACGATTGCTGTACGAAGCTGTGCCTCAATCGTGTTGATTCTGTCCTCTGTTTCTGCCTGTGCATCCTTAGCTGCATCGTATTCAGCGTTCTCAGAAATATCTCCGAGTGAGATAGCCTCCTTAAGTCTTTCGGCGTTCTCCTTACGAACGACGGTAATAAGGTGCTCAAGTTCCGCATTTAGGGCGTTGTAGCCCTCTCTTGTCATTTCATTTACATCATGTGCCATGGCGCTTCTCCTTTCGTGGCCGTATTTGTACCCATTTGATTAGCCTCTTGATTAGCCGTTTAATCGGCCATTTATCTGGCCCTATATTTAGCTTTTTTTTGGCCAGATATTTGGCCTTTAACTTGGCCAGATATTTGGCCGTGTATTTAATTAGTCTCCGAGCTTATTGTCGTCGATAAATCTTCTGATCTTCATTCCAGTTGTCTTATTGAAATCTCTGTTGCGGACAACGATATGCGTGATTTTCTTGAAAAGTGGCATAGTTTCGTTGATCTTGTCGACTTCCTTCCAGAGAAGTTCCTCGAGCTGTTCTGCGGTGTATCCCTCGCCGAGCTCATTTGTTACATTCTCTACATCTGGCTTGATTGTTGCGTAAATTCCTCTCTTCAGAGGATCTTCGTTTGCTTCGTCGCCCCATACCATGCACTCTTCAACAAATTTACTTCTGATCAGGTATCCCTCGAGTTCCTCAGGGAAAACGTTCTTGCCGTTAGCTGTAATGATTACGTTCTTTCTTCTACCTGTTATGAATACGTAATTCTTGTCGTCGAGGTATCCAAGGTCTCCTGTATGGAACCAGCCCTCTTCATCGATAACCTCAGCAGTTGCTTCAGGATTCTTGTAATATCCGAGCATAACCTGTGGGCCTCTGAAGCAAATCTCTCCGATTCCGTCCTCGTCCTTGCCGTCGATCTTGCACTCTGTTGCCTGGAGAACTCTTCCTGCGGAGTTGCTGTTCATGTACTTCCACTGGTCAGGATTCAGCGCAACCATAGGAGCCGTCTCGGTGAGGCCGTAGCCCTGCAGGGTCTTGATTCCCATTTTTTTGAAAAACTCAAGAACTTCAGGGTCGACCTTTGCTCCGCCTGCGATGAACATACGAATGTTACCGCCGAAGTTGCCCATAATCGTAGCAACGGTTCCCTTTGTGATGTCGATTCCTATCTTGCTTGTGAAATTATTTATCTTGAAGAGCGTGTTGAAAGCCTTCTCCTTGCCTTCCTTGCGGATAGTCTTGATGATTCCGTTGTAGAATTTCTCGAAAATAAGAGGTACTGCAAGCAGGAAGCTTGGCTTAACAATCTGCATATCCTTCTGGATGTACTTGAGGCCTCTGCAGAAAGCAAGGGATGCTCCGCAGTACATGCCCTCGAGCATCGAGCATGTGCACTCGTACGTGTGGTGGATTGGCAGAACTGAGAAGAAAATATCCTCAGGTCTAACCTCGAGGTAGGTCTGTGCTACCATAACGTCTGCGCAAAGGTTGCGGTTCGAAAGCATTACGCCTTTTGCGTTACCTGTTGTTCCGCTTGTGAAAACGATAGCTGCAAGTCCCTTGTAATCTATCTGAGCGTCGAGATAGGATGCGTCGCCATTCTCAAGAAGCTTTCTTCCCTCTGCTCTCAGAGCGTTCCACGAAAGAAGTCCGTTCGCCTCGTCCTCGTGTGAGAACTCCTCGTCCTGATCTCTTCTTGCTGGTGTGATCTCGATTACGTACTGAAGTCCGGTCTTTCCGCCAGCCTTCATTTCCTTGAATGTCTCGTAGTACTTGGATGTGCAAATTACAGCCTTAACCTCGCCCTCGTTGACAAGCTGTGAAAGCTCGTCAGAATTCAATTCCTTATCCAAAGGAACTGCAACGCCGATTCCGCCAAGTACTGTATAGTAGGATTCGGACCACTCGTAGCAGTTGATTCCGATGATACCAACGTGCCAGCCCTGCATTCCTCTTGCGAGCATAGCAGTTCCAAGAGCATTTACATCTGAGAGCGCCTCTTTGTAGCTGATCTCGGTAAATTCGTTCTCGCCTGGCATAATCTGATGATAGAGAACTTTGTCGCCGTAAATCTCGGCACCGCTCTCAAGCATCTCTTTAATATCTGTAACCGCACGGCCCTTTCTGTACATTACGATTGGGTCACTGCTTGACTGAATTGCATCAACATATTTCTGCATGTCTGCCATCTCAGCAGCCTTCTTTACAGCATAATCTTCCTTGCTAAGTACTCTGTCACCGGTCATTACCGCTGGCATCAAGACTTCCTTGCTCATTTTTTTCATTTCCTCCCTTGTCTCTTATCGGATCTTATCCAAGATCTTGTACCGACACAGCTGTCGGATTCATCAAATGATTAAGTGCTTAACCAAAATTTTTCAGAATATTTTACCACTTATGCGCACAATAGTCAAAAAAAGAGCCCGCGGCGTTTTTCGTGGGCTCGGGACGGAGAGCGCGGCGGGACTCGGTCGAACGCCTGCCCATGGCTTGCCGAGTTCGCGCGAGATTCGGTCGAGCGCGGTGCGGGGCGCGGCGGGAATTAAAAAAAGTAGAGAAAATTCTGCATTTCGGGGCGAATTTTCTCTACTGAGCCCAAGCCCGCCACTTGCGGAGGTACTTCGAGACGAGCCTGAGACGGCTCTGGGCGGGCTTGGGATTTGAAAGGATAGAGAAAATCGCGCGCTCTGTGGCGGATTTTCTCTACTCTTCGCAGAACCGCGCTCTATTTCTTTATTCAGTAAGATGCTTGCCAAGAACGAGCACCACTAAATCCACGCACCAGCCGACGAAATCGCAGAAGCCAGTCATCAGGGCTCTTATTATGAGGACAATGAAGCCGAAAATGCCCGACCTATTTCTCATCGCAGATCTTGCCTCGCCCATGCCGATTACCGTCAATTCCGCAAGCACAAGCCACATCACCATTTGCGGAGTGTGAATGTTGGTTGCAAGAACTATTGCATATATCATCAGAACCGATAATGCCAGCTTGATGCTGATTTCGATTATTTCAATTTCTCTGTTGTTCGTTCTCATTTGCTTACCTCACTTCTTCTCTTTGTCTTTTCTGATCATTTCTGATCTTTTCGCTGCCTCTTTTAGGCTTCGTTGATGGATTTGCCTGGCTTGCGTCCGAGGGCAAGCTCCACTTTCTCAGTTCTTCTTTGATGGTCAAAGTATAACAAGGCGCCAGTCCAAAAAAGCGGACTCAAGTGATGCGCCTTGCTGGAGGTATTCGGCTTTCGCAAAAAATCCTCTCGGATTTCTTGGGGATAGCGGGGATTGATTCGAAGCTTCAAATCCAGTTTCCGTTCGTTTTTGGAAAAAACCGCTTCTGTCGGTGATTTTCAGAGGCGTCAAAAAATTCTTTCCGTTCGTTTTTGGAAAAAACCGCTTCTGTCGGTGATTTTCTTCGCCGGATTTGCATGACGGGAGAGAAATATTCGCCGACAGCGAGTAAAAAAGTCAAAAACGAACGGAAATAGAAATGTGAAGACTGAAAAAATCGCCGACAGCAAGCAAAAAAGTCAAAAACGAACGGAACCTCAAATGTGAACACTAGAAGAA
>CAVAIH010000035.1:0-11979 GCA_963588675.1 Sphaerochaetaceae bacterium
ACCGATTATTATCGAGTCGGGCGTAAAGACAGGTCTCAAGATTAAATGCGATGATCCTCGTCAAGTAGGCGCCGACAGAATCGTAAATTCCGTTGCGGCTTACAGAAAATACGGCGGACCGCTGATCGTTGTAGACTTCGGAACAGCGACTACGTTCTGTGTTGTAAGTGCAGAAGGCGACTTCCTCGGCGGAGCGATTGCGCCGGGAATCAAGACCTCGTCAATAGCGCTTTTTGAACAGACCGCTAAGCTCCCGAACGTCGACCTCGAAGCACCGGGCCAGTTCATTTGCAAGAACACAACTCAGTGTATGCAGGCAGGACTCATCTACGGACACATGGGTCTGGCAAGTTGGATGATCAACGGCATGAAGGATGAGCTCGTAAATGTCTATGGTGCCACAAGAGAGGACATCAAGGTTATCGCGACCGGCGGAATGGCGAATATGGTCGAGAAGGGCGTTGACTGCATTGATGTCATCGACAAGAGGCTGACGCTTGACGGACTTCTGTATATCTACGAGAAGAATGCGGACAAGCGCAAGAAATAAGCTTCGGCTTTTTCGACTTTATTTTATATAGAGAAAACAATGGGAAATTTAAGAATCGGAAGCTTCGAGCTTTCTAACCCTTTCGTCCTGGCACCGCTTGCTGGTATTTCCGATGCTGTCATGAGAGGACTGTGCGCGGAGATGGGAGCTAGTCTTACGACAAGCGAAATGGTCAGCGCAAAAGGCATTTACTACGGAGACAAGAACACATCGAGGCTTCTATATATTCCGGAGAAATCCGGGCCTACAGCCATTCAGATTTTCGGAAGCGAGCCAGATGTCATGGCTTATGCGGTGGAGAAGCTCAATGGCTTAGAGAATGTAAGCTTGGACATTAACATGGGATGCCCAGTGCCTAAGGTTGTACGAAACGGCGATGGTTCGGCACTACTGAAGAATCCTGAGCTTGTCTATGATATTGTCAGGGCATGCGTTGACAGCTCCAAGAAGCCTGTGACAGTTAAGATCAGAAAAGGCTTTGATGAGAACTCAGTGAACGCAGTCGAAATCGCAAAGGCAATCGAAAGCGCGGGCGCAAGCGCTATTTGCATTCACGGAAGGACAAGAGAGCAATATTACAGCGGTAAAGCTGACTGGGATATAATAAGAGAGGTCAGATCTGCGGTCGAAATACCCCTGATAGGAAACGGGGATGTATTCAGCGCTGAAGACGGCATACGCATGCTGGAAGAGACAGGCTGTGATATGGTAATGGTTGCAAGAGGTGCTCTTGGAAATCCTTGGATTTTCAGAGAACTTGTATCCCTGTGGAAATACGGGGAGAAGATAGACAAGCCCACAGACAAAGACAGAATTAAGATGCTGGTAAGACATCTTGACGGACTTGTCGAATTGAAGGGCGAAAGAAATGCAGTGATGGAGCTCCGCAAGCATGTCGGCTGGTATACCAAAGGCATCAGAGGCGCGTCTGCACTTCGAAGGAGAGTTAATACCATCAATACCGCAAAAGAAATGAAAGAGGTTCTTTGTTGTGAAGAATGGAAAGATTAAGAAGTTAATACTTATAGGAATAATGGCGACGGCAGTACTGGCCTTTATGACCGCTTGCTCTACTTGGGATAATTTCAAGTACAGCTACATCGAGAAGTCGTCAGATGAGGATGTTATTTACATTGGCGTCTTCGAACCTCAGACAGGCAAATATGCCGAAATAGGTAAGGACGAAATCAAGGGTATTGAACTTGCTAACAGTATCTATAACAATGTAAACGGAATGGATATTGAGCTCATCAAGGTAGATACTCAATCAAATCCTAATTCCGCAAAGTCTGCAATTCAGACTCTTGTAGATATGAAACCGATAGCAATAATCGGAAGCGCAAGCGAGGCAGAGTCGCTTGTTGCATCGCCTGTAATTCAGGAAGCGAAGATTCCGACAATTACACCATCCGCTGTCAATCCTCTTATAACACAGGATAGCGGATATTATTTCAGAGCATCCACCACCAATGACCAGATGGGTGCGGGCCTTGCAGAATATGCTTATTCTAAGCTTGGCTCAACCAAAATCGCGATCTTTGATGTAAGAAACGACAGTGCTGTCAGCGCCTATGTTGACGGCTTCAAGGACTCCCTTGAGGAAATTTCAGGAAGCACATCGGCTATTGTCCTAAGTGATAGCATTACCGTAACAGATAACAACTGGAAGTCTATTCTTAAATCAATTAAGAAGTCAGGCGCAGATACAGTATTCCTGCCAATAGGCGTGGAGAATGTAGATTCATTCTTTACAGCTGTAGAGAAGCAGAACATGACCAACATTACATTCCTCGGGCCTAAAACATGGGGAACAGATGAATTTGCTAAGATTGCTGAGAAACATCCGAGCATCAAGGTTGCTTTCCCATACGATACAGTTGTAAGTAAAAATAAATCGACAAAGAACACTGTAACGGCAGAGACACAGAGATTCCTTATCGAATATGCGCAGAAGTACGGAGAGAACGATACTCCGTCCGAGTATTCGGCTTTGGGATATGATTCATATTTGCTTATTGTAAATGCAATCAATAATGCGAAATCCTTCAGCGGACCTGCTGTAAGAGATGCTTTATCAAATCTCTCTGGAATGCAGTGCGCAACAGGAGTTTTCCAATTTGATTCAATGGGAAATACAGTAAGAAGTGTAAATATTGCAACAGTTAAAGACGGACTTATTGTTTCGGCGTATGTAACGCAGGGAACATCAGAGTCCAAGCAGATAGAGGAGATCGACAAATAATGGATTATCTTGAAATACTTGATAGCTATAAGGATGAAATGTTAGAAACCTTAAAGAAGCTTATTACTTTTCCGAGCGTTGCATCGCAGGCAGAAAAAGGCGCGGACGGCGAGCTTTATCCGTTCGGCAAAGAAGTGCAACAGGCATTTGAATATACCCTTGCCAAGGGCGAAGAAATGGGCTTCAGCACTTTCAACGCGGATAATTACGGCGGACACCTCGAATGGAGTTGTGATGACAGCAAGGAAGTATTTGGAGTTGCAGGACACCTCGATGTAGTTCCAACAGGAAGCGGATGGACATACGGACCATTCGAGCCTACTATAAATGATGGCTGGCTTTACGGAAGAGGAAGCATTGACGACAAAGGTCCTTTAGTAGCATCGCTATATGCAATGAAGGCTCTTAAGGAAGCAGGGCTTAAGCCTAAGAAGAATATAAGGCTCATACTCGGACTTGATGAGGAGACAGGCTTTGCAGGAATGAATTATTATGCTTCAAAGGCAGGTCAGCCAGATGCCGGAATTACACCAGACGCAGAATTCCCTCTGGTTAACGGAGAGAAGGGAAAGCTGAGATTCGACCTTGCAAAGAAGCTCACAGCCAGCAGTTCAAAGGATGGGCTCAGACTTACAAAGCTTGAGGCAGGCACGGTATGCAACGCTGTACCGGAGTACGCGAAAGCAGTAGTCGCAGGGGACCAGGCGCAGTATGACAGCATAAGAAACAGGCTTTCACAGTATGCTCTTGAGACAGGGCATAAGATAAAGGCAAAGAAGCAGGGTTCGTCCCTTGTGATAGAAGCCTTTGGAATAACCGCACATGCGGCTCGTCCAGAGAAGGGCCTGAATGCAATCAGCGTCCTGATGGATTTTCTCGGAAGATTGCAATTTGCAAATGAAGAAATAAATGATTTCATCTATTTCTATAACGAGAAGATAGCATTCAATCTGCACGGCGAGAAGATAGATTGCAACTTCAGCGACGAGGAGTCAGGAGATCTCACTTGGAATGTAGGACTTGCTTCTATTTCCGAGAATGTGGCAAATATCTCGATTGATGTTCGCTTCCCTGTAAGCTATACTTCTGAGCAGGTATATGCTGGAGTTGAGAAAAATCTTGACAACACGAGCATAGGAATTGTCAAGCTCGGAGAGGATAAGCCAATCTTCAAGCCACTTGACGATCCAATGGTAGAATGTCTGATGAACGCATACCGCGAGGAGACCGGAGACACCGAATCCGAAGCGCTTGTAATGGGCGGTGGAACATATGCGAAGAGTTTGAATAATACACTCGCATTTGGCGGATTGTTCCCTGGTGAAGACGATTGTATGCATAACGCGGACGAAAGAATATCGCTCGAATCATTCTATAGAATGTCGAGAATATACGCAAAAGCATTATATTTAATTTGCTTTTAATCTGTTTCAGGGCGTGGTGAAATTCCACACCGGTGGTTACAGCCCACGAACCTGCGCTTGCAGGCCGAATCGGTGAGACTCCGATGCCGACGGTATAGTCCGGATGGAAGAAACGATTACAATTCAATTTGTAATTTGGCCTCTGATCTGATGCTCGGAGGTCATTTCTTTGTACCTGACAGATTCCAACCAATTACTTTTTTAAACAAAGGGAGGAATATGTTATGAAAGAAAAGAAAATCAGTACACAGATGCTTGTGAAGATGGCGCTTATGTGCGCAGTATCTTTGGTAATGCTACTCGTGATAAGAGTGCCATGGCCGGCAGCACCTTTCCTGGTATATGACCCGGCAGACGTGCCTATCTATATCACAAGCTTCGCGCTCGGCCCATGGGCAGGCCTCGTGGTGACATTTGTAGTCTCCTTTATTCAGGCTTTCATTATGGGCGGTGACGGAATCTACGGATTCGTGATGCACTTTGTTGCAACAGGAATTGTATGCGTAGTAATAGGTCAGATATACAAGCACCACAAGACAAAGAAGAATGCGATTATCGCGCTTGCCATCGGCATAGTTGTTGAAGTTCTCATTATGTGCGTTCTCAACATCTTTGTTACTTCGGCATATATGGGCGTGGGAAGAGAAGCAATTATGGCGATGCTACCAACTGTAATCATCCCGTTCAACCTTGTGAAGACTGGCGTTAACTCGCTTCTGACTTTTATACTCTACAAGAAAATATCTGGAATTTTGCATAACAATAATGGAAGCAAGTAGTAGTAAGTATAAGCAAATAGAAGAGCAATAATTCTAGATGAAGCAAATAGCAGAACAATAATTCGGAATGGAAATAAATAGCAAGACAATAATTCTGAATAATGAAGAAGAGACAGCGAAATACGGACTTGAGCTTGCACAAAGGCTCGAGCCTGATGATGTCGTTGCGTTGATTGGCGATCTTGGCACAGGGAAAACCTCTCTTACCAAATATATTGCCAAGGGGCTTGGCGTAAGCGAAATGATCTCCAGTCCGACCTTCAATATTGTCAAAGAATACCGAAGCGGAAGGCTCCCGCTCTTTCACTTCGATGTCTACAGACTCGGAGACGGAGAGGAACTTCTCGATATAGGAGGAGAGGAATATTTCTCTGCAGGAGGCGTATGCATAATCGAATGGGCGGACATTGTAATGTCTGTACTGCCAGAAAATACGCTTATAATTGAACTCGAATACACAGACAAGGACGGCGAAAGACGCCTGACGGAAAGGGGCATGGAATGCTTGTTTTAGCAATTGAGACAACAGGCAAATACGGTTCTGCAGGAATAATAAATTCAAGCGGAGAAATAGTATGTCAAAGTTCAAGTGCCGAGATGAACCATCTTAAGGACATCATTTCTCTTATTTCGGCATGCATAGAGAAGATGGGCATAAGAAAAGACGAGCTTGATTATATCGCTACAGATGTTGGACCCGGCTCTTTTACAGGCATAAGAATAGGAGTGACGACAGCAAGGACGCTCGCGCAGATGCTTGGCATCAAATGCGTCGCGGTATCTAGCCTTGAGGCTATGGCACTTTCCGCTGTCTCTGAAACAGGAGATGAAGAATATCAGTATATATGCCCGATAATCAACGCTAGAAGACACCAGACATATGCGGGCCTATGGTGCGTTGATGGCTTTGAAGTGAATCTCGAGCCTAAGCAGTACATGATAGAAGAAATCATAGAATATGCCAAAGAGCTTGACGGCAAGGTGCTTTTCACAGGTGACGGAATAGATTCATATTCGGAAATCATCGAAGCCAATCTTCCAGCAGATAAATTCGCATATACAAGCGAGGGCATAAGATACCAGAACGCCGAATATGTCGCGTGGCTCGCCCTTGATAAGATTAAAGACGGCAAGACTGTTTCGTATAACGAACTGCTACCGAATTATATGAGGCTGAGCGAGGCCGAGATGAGACTCAAGGAAGGCACTCTCAGCAAGAAGATCATACAGGCGTAGATCCAGCAGAGATATTATATAGCTGTAAAGTGGGCCTAGAATGTGTACAGAACAGACATAGAATTGATATGTTAGAGATTAGAAAAGCAACCGAAAAAGACATAGCCAAGATAGCTGAGCTCGAGGAAGCGACTTTCCCGCTTCCATGGAGTGAGGCTTCGATTCGCCATGACGTTACAGAAAGCGACATAGCTCTTGTTCTTGTGGCAGAGCTTGACGGAGAGTTCGCAGGATATGCCGATGTCTGGGAAATAGCAGGAGAGGCTCAGCTTAACAATATTGCCGTATGCGAGAGCGCAAGAGGAAGGCATGTCGGACAGAAGCTTATGGAGGCCCTCTTTGAGAGACTTATCGAGGCAGGCGACAGCCAGATTAGCCTTGAGGTAAGGCCAAGCAACACACCAGCAGTAGGATTATATTACAAGCTCGGCTTTGTTGAGGCAGGACGAAGAGAAGGATACTATCTTGACAACAACGAAGATGCCCTCATCTTGAGAAAGATGTTCTAATCGTTTTAATTAAGAAAAGTACATAGGTTATATAGAGAAATTAAGAAATTAAGAGGTTACGCTAAATGCTAAATGGCAAGCACATCACTTTGGGAATAGAATCAAGCTGTGACGATACAGCTGTCGGAATTGTGGCCGACGGAAGAGAAATGCTGGCAAATGTCATCAGCTCGCAGATTGATATCCATACGAAATTCGGCGGTGTTGTTCCCGAGATAGCATCAAGAAAGCATCTTGAGAACATCAATACTGTAATCGATATGGCTCTTTGCGAGGCTGGAATTACCATGGATGATGTGGACCTTGTCGGTGTGACCTATGGACCAGGACTTGTCGGCGCGCTTTTGATAGGAGTTGCCGCTGGCAAGGCAATCGCGTTCAGCAAGGATATTCCGCTTGTCGGAGTTAATCACATGCACGGACACATATCTGCCAACTATATAGAGCATCCTGACCTCAAGCCCCCATTTATGGGACTTGTCGTAAGCGGAGGACATACAAATATAATCCGTGTAGAGGACTATAACCGCTGTGAGAAGATAGGAAGCACAAGAGATGATGCAGCAGGAGAGGCTTTTGATAAAATCGCAAGAGTAATAGGCCTCGGCTATCCGGGAGGCCCGAAGATAGACAAGTCTGCAAAGGAAGGAAACAAAGACGCAATCGCTTTCAAGAGGGTATATCTTGAGGCGGGAAGCTATGATTTCAGCTTCAGCGGACTTAAGACTCAGGCCCTGAACTATCTCAATTCAGAGAAACAGGCCGGCCGTGAGATAAATGTAAATGATGTTTCGGCAAGCTTTCAGGAGGCTGTCTGCGAAGTAATCGCCAATAAGGCAGTTTCGGCTGCATTAGAATACAAGCAGGACCTCATCGCTATTTGCGGAGGCGTTGCCTCGAATTCAAGATTAAGAGAACTGCTTACAGAGAAAGCAGGAGAGCATGGAATCCGAATTTGCTCGCCAAGTCCTATACTCTGTACGGACAATGGCGTAATGATCGCATGCTCTGCATATTATGCATATAAGGCAGGCGAGGTGTCGGGCTTTGACCTCGATGCCGTGCCTGGATTGGAGTTTTAGCTAAGATGATAGTATTGTCGGGAAGCAATATAAATAAAAGCTACGGAATCGATGTTGTACTCGAGGATATATCTTTTCATGTCAACAAGGGAGATTGCATAGGAATTGTCGGCCCTAACGGAGCAGGCAAGACTACACTTCTCAGCATTATCGCAGGCGAGCTTCCTGCAAGCTCGGGCAACGTATATGTCAGAAGCGAGTGCACAATCGGATATTTGAAGCAGAAGAATAATTTCTTTTCCGAGGGAACGGTTATAGAAGAAGCCGAGAAGAATTTCGAGAAGTTCTTCGCCATGGAAAAAGAAATCGAAAGACTCGCAGAAGCTATCTCAGACCATACGAGCCCAAGCTTCGATGCTGACCTTGCTAAATATTCCAAGCTTCTCGAGGACTACAAAAGAGCTGGCGGATATACATACAAAAGCGAGCTTAGGGCTGTGCTTAAGAACATGGGCTTCGACGAAGAGTCACGGCAGAAGAAGATTGAGAAGCTTTCTGGCGGAGAAAGAACAAGGCTTGCGCTTTCGTGCATGCTTCTCAAGAAACCAGATATACTTTTACTCGACGAACCGACCAACCACCTCGACCTTTCGATGCTCGAATGGCTTGAGAGCTACCTCAAGACATACAACGGCACCATACTTGTTGTTTCCCACGACAGGTATTTCCTCGACAGGCTTGTGAACAGAATCTTCGATGTTCAGGGCGGAGAGCTTGTGGATTACAAAGGCAATTATTCTGAATTCCTCGTCAAGAGGGAAGAGCGCCAGCAGGCAATGCTCAAGGAATACGAGAAGCAACAGAAGGAAATCGCCCGCCAAGAGGAGATCATCAGAAGATTCAAACAGCACAACACCGAGCATCTTGTCAAGAGAGCCCAGTCGAGAGAAAAAAGACTTGCCCAGCTTGAAATTTTGCAAAGACCAGAGACGAAGCAGGCCAAGCTCAAGCTTTCGTTCGACGCGAATTACAAGAGCGGTAACGATGTAGTCATCGCCGAGAACCTCAGCAAGAGCTTCAATGACAAGCACCTTTTCTCGAACGTCTCCATGGACATCAAGAAGGGCGAGAAAATTTGCATTATCGGAAACAACGGCATAGGCAAGACCACGCTCATGAAGATACTTCTCGGGCGCGAGCAGGCAGATGACGGATATTTGAAGATAGGATATAACGTTCAGTGGGGATACTACGACCAGGGGCAGCTACTGCTCGACGACAACGAGACCGTTCTCGGCGAAATGAAGAACGCGTATCACCTTTATACAGACACGGAAATGCGCTCACTTCTCGGAAGATTCCTTTTCTTCGGAGATGATGTTTTCAAGAAGGTCGGAAGCCTGTCGGGAGGCGAGAAAGCCAAGCTTTCACTTTTGAAGCTCATGCTCTCGGGCGCAAATACGCTGATTCTCGATGAGCCGACCAACCACCTCGATATTGATTCAAAGGAAATCGTAGAGGAAGCCATTTCTGAATTCGGCGGAACGGTAATTATCGTATCCCACGACAGATTCCTTCTGAGCAAGATTCCTGATAGGATTTTCGAGCTTACGGAGAACGGCCTCAAAGAATATAAAGGCAAGTTCGATTATTATCTTGAGAAAAAAGAAGCACAGGCAAGGTGGCTCGAAGAAAAGGAGCAGACAAATTCGGCTTCTTCGGGAGCTGGTACTTCGCAGGAGGATGCAAGATCTTCTCAGGATGACAGACAGCTTAGAAAACAGCAGGAAGCCGAGGAAAGACGGCTTAAGAGAAAGACCGAGGAGCTTGAAGCAAGGATTCATAAGCTTGAGACGGATATCTCCGAGCTTGAGACTGAGATGTGCAAAGAGGAGAAAGCTACGGATGTCAGCTTCATGAGAGAGGCATCTACAAGGCTCGCCAAGCTCAAAGAGGAACTTGATACAGCCTATGAGGAATATCTTGAATTAGATAGTTAAAAATTTGTTGAACTATAGTTTACATTGACGTATAATAAATATCATTCTACTACATGATGTATGGAGGACAATATGGTTTTCGAAAAGGTAAAGGATATAGTAGTTGATCAGCTTGGCGTTGATGAGAGTTTAATCACTCTCGACACTAATCTTATGAAGGATCTTGAGGCAGATTCTCTTGATGCCGTTGAGGTAATTCTCGGTATTGAGGAAGCATTTGATTTCGAGATTCCTGATGAAGACGCTGAGAAGTTCGAAACAATTAAGGATATAGTAGATTATATAGAGGCAAGAAATGAATAACGACAAGCCAATTTCAAATGCAGTAATAAGAAGATTACCGCGCTACAGAAGACTGCTTGGACAGCTTCGAATAAAGGGAGTCACCAAGATTTCCTCAAATGAACTTAGTGAGCTGATCGGATATACAGCTTCGCAGATTAGACAGGACTTCAATACCTTCGGTGAGTTCGGTCAGCAGGGCTATGGATATAGCGTTGAATACCTGTATGACAAGATAAATGAGATTCTCGGACTCGGCAAGGGAACAGATTATAAGACTGTTGTTGTCGGAGTTGGTAATATAGGTCAGGCTATCACGAATTACACCTATTATTACAAGATTGGATTCAAGATTATCGGACTTTTCGATACGAATCCAAAGGTTGTCGGAAATAAGATTAACGATGTTGAGGTTCTCGATTGTTCTAAGCTCGAGGAATTCTGCAAAGACAACAATGTAGACATAGGTGTTATCTGTGTAAATAGAGAGAATGCCCAGGAAATCGCGGACAGACTTTGCACTGCCGGAGTTAGAGGCATTTGGAATTTTGCGCCTATCGACCTCAAGGTTAGCGACGATGTTGCTCTTGAATCAGTACACCTTAGCGACAGCTTGCATACGCTGAGTTTCATGATCAAGAACATGGAAGACGAAAAGAAGAAGAAATAAGTCTGAAGAGTCTTCGCAACAGAAACAAGAAATAAAAAAACACTGCAGTCACTTGACTGCAGTGTTTTTCTTAATTAAGCATTCTCTCAATGAGGAACTACGCCTCTACTGGAGCGCCTACTGGGCAAACACCAGCACATGCGCCGCAATCGATGCAAGTATTAGCGTCGATTGAGTAAGGTGTTCCCTCTGAAATAGCTTCAACTGGGCATCCAGCTGCGCAAGCACCGCATCCGATGCAATCATCAGTAATCTTATAAGCCATCAGTAATTCCTCCTTCATTCATAAATTACGCAATTATTATAGCATGAAGAAGGTGAAAATGATATAAATAAAATATGAAAATAATTTCTTTCACGGGAAAGAGCGGTACAGGCAAGAGCTATCAGGCCAACCGTATCTGCATGGAAAACAATATCGAGGGCATAATCGACGACGGCCTGTTCATTTACAAGGGGCAGGTCGTTGCTGGTTCGAGTGCGAAGAAGTGCGAATCAAAGGCCGCTGCCATGAGAACCGCACTTTTCAATTTGCCGGAGAATTGCAATGCGGTAAAGTCAGCTCTCAAGGAATACAATCCTGAGAAGCTGATGATCATCGGAACATCTGACAAAATGGTAGACTGGATCGCAAGCGCACTTGGGCTACCGCCGATCGATGAGCGACTGTACATCGAAGATTTTACAACAGAAGAGGAAAGGGAGACTGCCAAATACCACAGGCTCGTCCAGGGAGAGCACGTAATTCCCGCGCCTATGGGCCAGCTCAAAAGAGACTTCGCAGGATATACCATGAACCCTCTCAAATTCGTGCTTAACCTTGTGCAGGAACTGACATCAAGCTCCGAAAGCACGATTGTAAGGCCTAAATACAGCTATATCGGCAATTTCAAAATTGAACCGCGCGCTATCAGAGACATTACTTACATCGTTGCTGATGAATACGCGGATTCGCTTATGTGCCTCAAGGTAATGCAACACGGCGGAGCGGGGAACCTCTCGCTTACATTGAAGCTACAGGTCGTCCAAAACAGGGAATCAGTTCTCAGGCTTGAGGAATTCCAGCAGAGATTGTCGAGTGAAATTGAGAGCATGACGTCCTTTACGACAAGTGCGGTGAATATAATAATCGACGAGTTCGTGCCTGACAGGTATGTGCTCCAGAAGAAGAGAAGAAGAACATATGCAGACTTTAGTTTTTGATAATATCAGAGATTTCGACCTTGCCCACAGCTTTGAATGTGGGCAATGTTTTCGTTGGAACA
>CAVAIH010000036.1:0-11868 GCA_963588675.1 Sphaerochaetaceae bacterium
AATTCGACATTTCTCGACATAATTCGACATAATTCGACAGGGCTCGACAAAATTCGACGAAATTCGAACACTAATCAAAGGAGGAATGAGGCGTGAATCTTCTGAACGGCAAAATCAAGTCTTTGTATTTCAAATATCTGACGGCGGCATTCGGCAGTGCCATAATCACCTCGATCTATTCCATTGTAGACACGGCGATGGTCGGTCAATATCAGGGGCCGGAAGGCACAGCGGCGCTGGCGGTTGTCGCTCCGGTGTGGAATATCATTTACAGTCTCGGACTGCTGATGGGCATTGGCGGTAGTGTCATTTTCAGCACAAAACGCGGAAGCCAGAAAAGTAACGGTGGCGAGAATCAGTATTTCACAGCGGCGGTCATTGGCTCGGTGGTTCTGTCCATTCTGGCATGGATAGGTGTCGTGTGCTTCGAAAACCAGATCTTGACCTTCTTTGGCGCGGATGAGTCTTTGCTTGCTCTGGCGCGAGATTACATGCGTCCCATCAAATATGTGTTCCCGCTATTCCTTTTCAATCAGATGCTGGCGGCGTTTCTGCGCAACGACGGAAATCCGGGGCTTGCAACGATTGGAGTTCTTTCTGGCGGTATTTTCAATGTGTTCGGTGACTACTTCTTCGTCTTCCCTTGCGACATGGGCATCTACGGCGCGGGGCTGGCCACAGCTATCGGCTCGGGCATTTCTTTTCTTGTGATGCTAACGCATTTCATCAGTCGTAAGAATACGCTCCGTCTGGAAAAACCCGAGAACCTGCTCGGAAAGCTCCGCAAGATCACGGTTACCGGATTTTCTACTTTTTTCATTGATGTGGCGATGGGCATTCTGACGGTGCTTTTCAACCGCCAAATCATGAGTTACCTCGGTGCAAGTGCGCTGGCAATCTACGGCCCGATTATTCAGGTCAGCACCTTTGTCCAGTGCTGTGCGTACAGCGTCGGGCAGGCTTCTCAGCCGATTATTTCCACGAACTTTGGCGCTGGAAAAGGAGAGCGCATCAGAGAGACGCTTCGACTGGCGCTTTGGACGACGGCATTCTTCGGCGTGTTCTGGACGACGCTCAGCATGGCGTGTCCGAACGTATATATACATATTTTTATGGCACCGACAGCGGAGATTCTGGAAATGGCACCGGCCATCGTCAGGACGTATGCAATCTCATTCCTGCTACTGCCGTTCAACATTTTCTCAACGTACTATTTCCAGGCAATCATGAAGCCAAGGGTGGCCTTCGTCGTATCGGTTGCACGTGGGCTTGTCATCAGCGGTGTTCTGATCATGCTTCTTCCGACTTTGGTCAGCGCCGATGCTATCTGGCTTGCAATGCCTATTACCGAACTGCTGGTTGCGCTTTACGTCGTTACAGCAATGCGGAAATATACAAAGGCGCTATGATATGTTTTGTCACGTAAAAAGGTGTGTCGCAATATTTTGCACACACCTTTTTTCGCGCTTACTTTTTTCATACAAAAAGTTTAAGTTATCCCTTTTTGCTATTCAAAAATTCTACCAACTCATAAACCGTTGTCACTGGATTACTGTCACGGCACATCACAGCCGTATGATCCGAAGTCAGTCGTTCCACACGCTCTTTTGCACGATTGATTGCTTCATCCTGATGGAGCAGCAATTCGTCAAAAACATCAACGCTCTTTTCGTAGTTTTCCAGATAACCTTTGCCTTTCAAAACATTGATGACCGCATCGCAGTCCTTTAGATAACCATTCCGCTTCTCAAAATGAAGCAAATACCAATACTCAAAAGCGGGATTTGAGTAGGCAATCTGGTATCCATGTTTTTCCGCATACTCTGCAGCGTTATGGAGTTCCTGGTCCTTATTGTCATCGCAGTCAAACACACACCACAACTGATCTCCATCCTTGGGATAATAGTCAGCTTGAGAAATCAAGGATTTTGCGTGCTTTACCAGATGCTCGGCAGCTTTATGCTTTGATGAAATCGGTATGATGTCCACAAGACAATTCCGGGAGCGAAAATGCTTGAAATATAGTGTTTCCGTTTCCTTGCCTTCACAGATAATGTAGATGATTGGTCTACGCTTACGCCGCATGACTTTGTTTGGATCATACTCTTTTCTCATCTTTGCCATTGACCATCACCTCCGATAAAAGGAATCGCACCGAAACGTCCCTGGAGATACCCCTTGCGCACGTTTTCACCCTTTCTCGGAGAGAAGGATGCAAGCGAATACAATTCAGTTGCACAGGACTTATCGTCCTTTTCTGCAAACCAAATTTGATCTCTGCGGAAGAAGCTGAGGTCAAGAAGCATCGCATCGTGGGTCGTAAACAGAAGCTGTGCACCCTTTGTGTTGATACGCTTATCCTGAACCATTTCAATCAATCTTTTGGTTAAGAGAGGATGAAGGCTATCTTCAATTTCATCGACTACCAAAAGGGCGCCGTTCTCAAGCGCCTGCAGCCAGCCGCCGATACAGGCAAAGAAATGCTGTGTGCCTGCTGATTCCTGCTCCATTTGAAGCTGAAAATATTCAACGTTTCCATCCTCATGGATAATGCGATGCGTTGTTGTGATAATCGGAGCCTTCTTCGAGAGGTTCTTGACAGCAATATCGGCAATTCCAAGGTCTGCAAGCATCAATTCTTTTAGAATGCGAGCCTTCTTATCATCGCTGCTTACAATCTGTGCAACCGTGTCCGATGTTGCGGGTTCTTCTTCCATCAGGAAGGTCAGCTTTTCGAGGAACCACTTATAAGCATTCTCTGTCTGCGGAAGGTTCCAATCATTTGAAGAAACCAGATAGAGTTTATTGTCCGGCGTCCGGTTGCTTAGCGTAACTTGTTCATTCACGTTCTCGCGGAACTCATACTGGTCATTATCTCTGGAGAAAATCAGTGCTTCCCGTCCATTTGGCCAATGATAAAGATATTCCGTGTAAATCTTTTTTTCATCAAAGGAAAAACCGTAGGCATAGCGAACTTCTTGATAGATAAACACAATTTCAAAGGAAGTAGGTTCTGTATTTCCACCAAAAGGCTCCCAAGGCAGTTTTTGACCTTTCAATGCCTTTGCCGCTTCTCCAACAACCATATCTTTCATTGTTCTCATTGCATGCAGGACATTACTCTTTCCTGCGGCATTCGCGCCATAAATCGCAATCGCAGGCAGTAAAGTCTTTTTTTCGTCAGGGTGAAGTAAATATTCATCCAAAGATTTGTCTTTGGATGCTGCAAAGCTGACCGCTGTGCTATTCTTGATCGATCTGTGATTTTCAATCGTAAACTGTATAAGCATAAACGACAACCTCCTTGCTTACAGTATTCTCACTATTCAGCTTTATTATAGCGACTAAAATCAGCGCAGTCAAGTTTTATCAGTTGTTTTTGCACCGATTCTGCAAAAAACGTCATTAAAACATCTGGCGCAAACTTTTGAGTTGTTGCCTCGATATAGCGAAAGCTGATTGGCTCTTAAAAAGGGCTCTATAACTTTTCTTGGGGTCGGGCACCCACCTATTGCATTTACGGGGATGTTTTGCAATAGCGTCAAAAAACGCTTTACCGTTTCCGGGGGTGTTCCCGTCAGCGATAAAGCGTTTTCTTTTTTTATGGCCGGGTACAACTCTAGCTCTCGATTCTGCTATCGACCTTCTCGATTACGTCCCACATTTCCGGCGCCATTCTTTTTCTTGCTTCAACCACGAGCTCGCCTGGCACCCCGTACATCGCTCCGTACATATCTTATCGTCCTCCTTTTCTGTAAAAAAATGAGATTGCTTGACTTGCAATCTCATTATAGCTTTTTATTCTGTTGTATTGGTCAACGGGCAGTTGACCTTTTGCATTTTATTTGTTCTTTTTCTTCTGGCGCATTTCCTTCTTGAGAGCCTTCTCTTTTGCGATACGCTCTCTAGCCATCTCAACGATGTATTCATGAGTCTCTTCTCTTGTGTAAAGAGGCTGACCGCAGTGCTTGCAGAATTTGTCGTGGAAGCCGACAACGCTATCGCAGGTCGGACACTTGATCGTAGTGATCTTACTGAAAAGGTCAGCTTCAACATTCATTCTCTTAGGGAGCTTGTGTGTGTCGAGCTCAACAAGCGGTTCAATCTTAACCTGCTTGCTGTGCATTTTGCTCTGGAAAATCTCGCCGATGTCTACAAGATATTCGCCATTTGGGGAAGGCTCAATATCCAGCATTATGGTGTATTCATCTTCTCCTGCGCTATCGTCGAGCTCGTCGATAATCTTTCTGAATTCTTTTAAGTTCATTTGTGTCCCTCCTGTTTCTTTTAGATTCTCGAGGTGCTAGGCCTCAAATATTGTACTTATAAAATTGCAAATCGAAGATTGCAAACTGTAATGTTCAAGTGGCAAATTGCACGTTTTTTCTCGGATGATTGTATCACGTCGCGCAATTTTCGTCATTATTTTTTCTTCTACCTTAAAACTTTTATCTGGCATACTTCCATTGCCTTGAGCGCGTTCTCGTGCGACTCAGGGGTCACTCCCGCACAGCAATTTGCGTCCACTATAATCGGTACTTCAGGGATAAAAGCCTTCGCGATCATCGCGTTCGAGATTACGCAAATGTCCGTGCAAAGTCCGATGATTGTAACTGACTCGATAGGATCCTTCTCGTTCATACTGCGGAGCATCTCGCCGAGCTCGTCCGACCCGAAGCTTGGCTTGTCGATCGCGTCGTTCTTGCGCAGGCAGTCTATCTCGTCGCGGATTTCCCAGCCTTTACTGCCTCTAATGCAGTGCTCAACAGGGAGATTTCGGCCTTCCTGAGTGTTGAGATAATCTGCTTCGTGGGTGTCTCTTGTAAAGAACACGCTTCCGTCAAATTCCTTTACTCTCTTTATCACGTTCGGAACGATAGCCACGGCTTCCTTTGTTCCCAGAGCGCCATCGATGAAATCGTTCTGCATATCTATAACAAGTAAAATCTTCTGCATTTTGCGGTGCCTCCTTTTTTCTTTCGGAAGTTTTTTGCGAGGGTGTGATTGGCGCTGTGATTGAGCGGTATTCCCTCGTGCCTTGCTAATTTATAATAACAAAAGCCGAGCGCTTTATCAATTACTTTGGACGCCCTCGGCGAGGCTTTCTTGTTCGACGTTTTTCGACATTTTTCGACACGCCTCGACATTTTTCGACGTTTTTCGAAACGCCTCGCGCTTCTTCAATCCTTCTTCAATCTTTCGTGGTATAATGGCGGAAATTGAGATTATTCAGTGAGATTTTTCAGTGAGGTTCCTATGAGAATTCTACTTGTTGAAGATGAAGAAAGAATGGCGCAGGCGCTTTGCGAGATCCTGCGTCTTGAAAAATACGAGGTCGACCATTATGCGGACGGGCTCGACGGCTTGGACGCGCTCGAAAGCGGGATTTATGACATCGCAATCCTCGATGTTATGCTTCCGTCTATGAATGGATATGAAATTGCAAGGCAGGCGCGAGGCAGTGGAACGGACACGCCGATTCTGATGCTTACGGCCAAAGCCGAGCTCGACGATAAGGTCACCGGTCTCGACAGCGGTGCTGACGACTACCTGACCAAACCTTTTATGGTAAAAGAACTTCTCGCAAGGCTTCGAGCACTTGGCAGACGGGCGCTTAACACCAGCGACGGGGTCCTGTCTTTTGCGGACATCGCCCTTTACACGAACACGCTCACGCTGTCGTGCACCACGAGCGGGCAGAGCGTACGGCTCAGCGAGAAGGAGTGCCGAATACTTGAATATTTAATCGCCAACAGCGGGCAGATTCTCACGCGCGAGCAGTTGGCGCTGAAAATCTGGGGCTTCGAGAGCGACGCCGAGTACAACAACGTGGAGGTCTACATGTCCTTTACCAGGAAAAAACTCGCCTTCGTCGGCGCAAAAACCGAGATCAAGGCGGTGCGCGGAGTCGGCTACGAATTGAGGTGTGACGATGCTGAAAAAAATTGAAGCTCGTCGAGGTTTGAAGGAATTGAGGCGCGTCGACGCTTGAAGGAATTGAGGTGTGACGATGTTTAGAAAATCGAGAAGAAAAATCGTTGCGACTATTATGTCTATACTCGTGCTCCTGTGGGTTGGCACGATTGGTATTATCTATGCGTCGAGCTACCTTGAGAAGTCGAAGCAGAATCAGGAAATGCTCAAGGCGCACGCCGATATGTACGTGCTTAATCAAGACGCGCAAGGCGCGCAGGAAGGCCAGAACGCTCAAGGTACTGACGGCGCGCAGGATGCTCAGAACGGTCAGGGCGCTGAGGGCACGCAAGGCGCGCAGGATGCACTGGGCGTGCAGGGCCTTGCCGAAGGCACACCGCCTGACGACTCGGGGCGCAAGGACAACCGCGACTTCGATCCGCAGTCACCGACTTTCCAGCTTTCTACTTTTTATACTGTGGCCCTCTCGGATGATGGCGAGGTCCTCGAGGTCAAAAACGACCAGCAGACGGTGCTCTCCGATGGCGAGCTTACGGAACTGGCGCAGAGCGTGGTCAAGGATGTCAAGCAGGATGGCGAGCAGTACGGCGCGGACGATAACCTCGCTTACTATATAACGGACAAGGGCGAATACACGCTTGTTACTTTTATGGACAACACCCTTGTCAACGAAAGCACCATGACTTTGATACGCTACACGCTGATTTACGGCTGTGTTGCGCTTGTCCTGTTCTTCTTCCTGTCGGTATACCTTTCAAAGAGGATCGTAAATCCGCTCGAGGAAAGCTATCAGAAGCAGAAGCAGTTCATTTCGGACGCGGGCCACGAGTTGAAGACGCCGGTGTCTGTTGTAAGCGCAAATGCCGAGCTTCTGTCCCGTGAGGTCGGCGAAAATAAATGGCTTGCGAACATTCAGTACGAGAACGAGAGAATGGGCGTGCTGATTGGACAGCTTCTTGACCTTGCCAGAACGGAGAATGTTACGCCACAGATGGAGCGCGTTGATTTCAGCAGACTTGTTGCCGGCGAGGTTCTGCCTTTTGAAAGTGTTGCTTTCGAGAAAGGCCTCAAGCTGACGAGCAATATCGCGGACGGCATCGTCGTTGATGGTTGCAGTTCTCAGCTTAGGCAAGTCGTGTCGATACTGCTTGATAATGCAATTTGCCACAGCAAGGCGCCGGGAAGTGTGTCGGGCGATGCGCAGGGAAATGCGCTCGGAAGCGCGTCGGGCGATGTGCAAGGCGGCGCGCTGGGAAATGTGCTCGGAAGCACGTCGGGCGATGCGCAAGGCGGCGCGCTGGGAAGCGCGCAAGCTGCGGCGCCAGCAGAGGTGGTCTTGAGCTTAAGCAAGGAGCACAAATTCGCCAGACTTTCCGTGATAAACAGCGGTGACGAAATTCCTAAAGAACAGCGCGATCAGCTTTTCGAGCGATTCTACAGAATGGATAGCGCGCGAAGCGATGGTGGTGACGGCAAGCACTACGGGCTTGGACTTGCGATTGCCAAGGCAATCGCTACCTATCACAAGGCTCACCTCGAGGTGCAGTGTTATGAAGGGTTAGTCGAATTTATAATGAAGATTCCGATGGTGTGATTTAATAACGCAGAAGAAAACCGCCCGACTCTTGCAGTCAGGCGGTTTCATTAATATTTCTGTATGATATCAAGCATTTCCTTAGGTGTAACCACGAAAGATTTCACCGGGAAATGTTTAAGATTTCCTGTGACAAGGTATGCATCATCATATTCCTTACGGCCTTCCATAGTCACTCCATAAAATACAATGTCTTTAGGATCTGGAATAATTTCTTCCACTGGAACCGCGTCTACAAAAATGCCTCTATCAACGATTCCGTCAATAAATACATCTACCACTTTCTGATCAAATTTAAACTTAGGGCGTGCTAAAACTTCCCTGTATTCTGCAACAATTTCATCACACAGGAGTGGAATTATTTTTCCCAAAAGCGCCTCGTTAGCAATCTGCCCCGGAACTGATTGAAACTTTAGCATAGCAGAAACCAACACATTTGTATCTATTACTGCAAAGTAATGCATTGCACTGCCTCCTTCTATTTCTTCATTCTGACCGCATCAATTTCTGCATTGATTTCTTCCAATGTCATTTCTGATGTTCCATTCTCCACGGCGGCATCGCTTAACTCTTGGAGCGCTCTTGCTGCTCTCTCAGCTTTGAAATCATTTTGGGGCAATGTCATATTAAATGGAATACCATTTACCATTATGGATCTCTTCAAAAACATCCGTACCGCTGTAGATAAATCGATTCCCAATGCGTCATATACGGCAGTTGCCTGATTCTTTAAATCATCATCGACCCTTACCTGTACCAATGTAGTTGCCATATCAAGCACCTCCTTTACTCTGTAATTCAATTATAGTACATTGTGCGTCAAAATCAAGTCTTTATTCTATGCTTGCGCAATTTTCCTTAAGTTCAATATTACTTCAATCTTCCTCCTGTACTATGACAGCATCAAAGTACGGGAGGCTTTTTTATAACTTAAAGCCGACATATATGAAGAACGCGAGCTGAGCGAAGCTATGTGAAGTGAAGCGAGGCAAGGCGACGCTAGGCTAAGCAAGCCGAGCCAAGGCAAGCTAAGCGAAGTGATGCCTCGCGAGTGAAGAAAGGAGAGCAAAGATGAAATACCGATGCGAGCGAAAGCACGAAATCAGCTACGGCGATATGCTCGTTCTCGAACAGCGTTTGTCCGCGATTATGAAGCCGGACGAGCACGCCAAAGACGGCAAATATCTGGTCCGCAGTCTGTATTTCGACAATGCGTCCGACAAGGCGCTACGCGAGAAAATCGACGGTGTGAATATTCGCGAGAAATTCCGCATCCGCTACTATAACAACGACACGTCATTGATCCGCCTGGAGAAGAAAAGCAAGGTGAATGGCTTCTGCCTTAAGAAAAATGCGACGCTGTCCTTTGAACAGGCGCAGGCGATTGCGAACGGCGACTATGAGTGGATGGCAGACTGCGGTATTCCGCTTGTCCAGGAGCTGTACAGCAAGATGATGAGTCAGGGGCTAAGGCCAAAGACCATCGTGGATTACACAAGGGAGGCCTTCGTCTTTGCGCCGGGCAACGTCAGGGTGACGCTCGACTACAACATCCGCACGGGAATGGCCTGCACGGATTTCATGAATCCGAACTGCGTTACGGTTCCCGCCGGAGATGCGCCGATCATCCTCGAGATAAAATGGGATGACTATCTCCCGGACATTATCCGAGACGCCGTTCAGCTTCCGAATTGCCGAACAGGCGCTTTTTCCAAATACGCCGTATGCCGAATTTACGGCTAGTGAGGGTTCGGCATCGAGGCCATCGGCGTCGGAGCCTTCAATTTCGAAACTAATATCGAGGATGCGGGAATCGTCCTCGATGCAAATTAAGCATCAACGCATCCTCATTAATCATTTATAAAAAGGAGTAAAAAATTATGACATTCAACGACATTTTCAAATCAAGTTTCCTCGAGAACGTCACAAGCGTGAGCCTTCTCGACATGGCAATCGCCCTCGCCCTTGCCTTCGGCATCGGCATGTTCATTTTTCTGGTATACAAGAAAACCTATCAGGGCGTTATGTATTCCTCGAGCTTCGGCGTAACCCTCGTTGCTCTCACGATGATCACCACCGTCGTTATCCTTGCGGTAACCTCCAACGTGGTTCTTTCCCTCGGTATGGTCGGCGCACTCTCTATCGTCCGTTTCCGTACCGCCATCAAAGAACCGCTCGACATCGCTTTTCTTTTCTGGTCGATCGCTGTGGGAATCGTTCTTGCGGCAGGTCTCATCCCACTCGCGGTTATCGGCAGTGTCTGCATCGGCGCAATCTTGCTTGTTTTCGTTAACAAAAAATCCTACTACAATCCGTACATCGTCGTTCTTTCGTGCGTGGATGATGCCTCGGAGAAAAAGGCCGTCGACTACCTGAACAAGAGCGTGAGCAAGTGCGTTGTTAAGAGCAAGACGGCTAGCAAGGGGCTGATCGAGATGAACCTCGAAATCCGCATGACGGGCGAAAGCACCGAATTCATCAATGCGCTTGGCAATATGCCAGGAGTTAATAGCGCGGTTCTTGTAAGCTACAACGGCGAGTATCTGGGCTAAGTGGGCAAAGGAGGTTTTAGACATGTCAACACACAAAAACATAGATAAAATTTGC
Source organism: Sphaerochaetaceae bacterium (assembly GCA_963588675.1). Lineage (GTDB taxonomy): Bacteria > Bacillota > Clostridia > Peptostreptococcales > Anaerovoracaceae > Crickella. The sequence goes on from CAVAIH010000036.1 coordinate 10,136, forward strand.
TGTGTTGTCCTTGCCATCACGCTGATAATAGCTGTGCTTTTTACATTCGCCGAGAAGCTCGGAGTTCAGAAGTCGTCCACCGTAATGGGATACGAAGACAAATTGTTTGATACATCAGAGGTTCATACCATCAACATCATCATGGACGATTGGGATGAATTTTGCGAAAACTGTACAAGTGAGGAATATTATGAATGTACCGTTGAAATCGACGGCGAGACCTACGAGAATGTCGCAATTCGCGGTAAGGGAAACACCTCGCTCACGCAGGTAAGCAACAACCGATACAGCTACAAAATCGAATTCGATCATTACGATAGCACCAGCACCTATTACGGACTCGACAAGCTCTGCCTGAACAACATAATTCAGGACAACACGTATATGAAGGACTATCTGTGCTATCAGATGATGAGTGAAATGGGAGTTGCTTCTCCGCTTTGCAGTTATACATATATCACGGTCAACGGCGAGGATTGGGGCTTGTATCTTGCAGTAGAGGCTGTCGAGGACTCATTCCTTCAGCGCAATTACGGCAATGATTACGGTGAGCTCTATAAGCCGGACAGTTCGAGCATGGGCGGTGGTCGTGGCAACGGCGAAAATTTCAATATGGATGATTTTGAGAGTGATTCCGAGACAGCCGACGGCACGAGCGACACGACGGCTAGCGCGACAGCTACGACGGCCAGCGCGAGCGGAGCTTCAGCGACGACGGCGACGGCCAACGCGACGGCTACGACGGCCAGCGCGACGGCGACGACCAGTGCGACAGCTACGACTAACGGCTCTGCTGGTGGCACGCCTCCCGACGCGGCTGGCGCACAAAACGGCACAGCAGGCAACAACAACAGCAACGGCACTGCACAGGGCGGTGGCAACGGCGGAAACGGCGACGGCACACAAGGCAGTGACGACGTGCTTTTAAAATATATAGACGACAACGCGGGCAGTTACTCGAATATTTTCGATAACGCCAAGACCGACATCACCAATGCGGACAAGAAACGCTTGATCAAGGCCCTCAAAAAACTCAGCTCTGGGGAGGACCTGGAAGACACGGTAGACATCAACGCGGTAATTCGCTACTTCGTAGTTCACAACTTCGTGCTGAACTTCGACAGCTACACGGGCTCGATGATCCACAACTATTATCTCTACGAGGACGATGGTCAGATGCAGATGATTCCTTGGGATTACAACCTTGCCTTTGGCGGTTTCCAGTCGATGGGCGGTGCGACGAGCCTCGTAAATTATCCGATTGATTCTCCTGTGTCCGGCGGTGACACTTCGGACAGGCCGATGATTGCTTGGATATTCAACAGCGAGGAGTATACAGAGCTGTATCACCAGTATTTTCAGGAGTTCATTTCGAGCTATTTCGACAGCGGATATTTTGAGGAGATGATTGATGAAGTCAGCGAAATGATCGCGCCTTACGTCGAAAAAGATCCTACAAAATTCTGCACCTACGATGAGTTCGAGACGGGCGTTGCAACGCTCAAGGAGTTCTGTTTGCTACGTGCGGAGAGCGTCAGCGGTCAGCTTGATGGTACAATCGGTTCTACATCTGACACGCAGGATAGCAGTAGCTTAATCGACGCCGGCGACCTTCAGATCAGCAATATGGGTTCTATGAATAACTCGGGCGGTGGCGGTGATGCTGGAGCCGGCGGTGGCGCTGATGCTGGCGGTGCTGGCGGCACGGATGCTCAGGCCGCGCAGAACGGAAC
>CAVAIH010000037.1:0-11684 GCA_963588675.1 Sphaerochaetaceae bacterium
GGCGTCCCTTACGAGGAACAGCTCGCGGAGAAGGATAAGCTGTATCGCAGGCTTTTGGCTAAATACGATATAGACGAATCGGTATATGAAGGAATGAAGCCAGCCTTTGCTCCTTACGAATATAGGAACAAGATGGAATATACCTTCGGGGATCTTGTTAAGGATGGCAGGCTCGAACTTGGAATGCACAAGAAGGGGCATTTCATGTCGATTATTACGACTGATGAATGTCAGCTTGTGCCAGATGACTTCAACAAAATCCTGTCTGCGACAGTAGAATTCTGCCGTGAGAGGGGATATTCCTTCTATCATAAGAAAACCCATATCGGCCTTCTGAGGAATCTTATAGTGCGCTGTGGAGTAAGAACAGATGAGCTTCTTATAAATATTGTTACAAGCTCCGGCGACGGTTCTGGAGATAGTCTCGGCGATGGCTCCAGCGATGGCTCTGGCAACGTATGCAGCGATAATTTCTGCAATCGCTTCGATGAGGAAGCCTATGTCGAAAGGCTGATGAATTTGGAGCTCGATAAGAATATTGTAGGAATAATCAGAACCTATAACGATAGCGTCGCCGACGCTGTAATAAATGAAGGCACCAAGATTCTCTACGGAAGGGACTACTATTACGAGGAGATACTCGGTCTTAGATTCAAGGTTAATGCCTTTGCGTTCTTTCAGACAAATATTGAAGCAATCGAGAGATTATACAGCGAGGCGCTTGAGCTTGTGCCTGACATTAATTCAAAGACCGTATATGACCTATATTGCGGTACAGGAACTATAAGCCAGCTCATGGCATCTAAGGCGAGAAAAGTATACGGAGTAGAGATTGTCGAATCTGCCGTAGTTGCCGCAAGGGAGAACGCCTTGTTGAACGGCTTTGATAATTGCGAATTTATCTGCGGTGATGTTAGAAAAGTTCTTTCGGATATGAAGGAAGCGCCAGAGGTAATAGTTGTCGACCCTCCAAGAGTAGGCTTGCATGATAAGGTCATAGGCATGCTTGCAGGCTACGGGATGAAGGAATTCCTTTATATCTCCTGCAATCCTAAGACGCTGTGCATGAACCTTGAGAGCCTCGCACAATATGGTTATAAGCCTATATGCATAAGGGCATATGATAATTTCCCAATGACCAAACATGTGGAGAGCATCTGCCTTCTCAGATTATCAAAGGATTAGGAGAATAATTAGAGGACAAATACAAATAGAAGAGAAACAGGAAGAAGAGGGAAAGAACCAGAAAAGAATAAGAAGACAACAGAAGGGGACAACCTACAGATTCCAATACTAATTCAAATTCAAATACTAAAGATAAGACATAAGAAAAGGCCCAGCCGATTGGCTGGGCCCTTTAAGTACATTAATTTGTTCGTTGACGCGTCTAATAAATTAAATTTGAAATTTTTAATTTAAAATTCTAATTATAGATTAGCCCCAGAATGACTTGAACTGTCCGTAAACGATCATAGCCATGAAGAGAGGTCCTAAGTACTTGATGCAGAAGTTGTAGAAGCCTCTTGACTTGAACTGGCAGCCCTTTTCAACTTCGTCATCAATGTAGTTAGGAACTACCCAACCAATGAGGATAGCCATGATGAGACCTGTGAGAGGCATCAGAACACCTTCAGCTACAGCATCCCATACGTTGAGTACGTCTGGCTGTCCAAGGATGTGGAACCACTGCATTGTTGGAGCTGCACCAAGGCAGTCAAGAGTTGTCATTGTGTTACCAATAGCACCAAGTAATCCCATGAAGGATGTAACAAGGATTCTGTTAGGCTTCTTACCCTTCTTAATCTGGCTATCCATGATAGCTGCGATTCCGCCTTCCATCATACCGATTGATGATGTGATAGCTGCGAAGAATACGAGGAGCCAGAACATGAGCTGGAATACTCTACCAGCAACGCCCATTGACTGGAATACTGTTGTCATTGATGTGAACAGGAGTCCAGGACCTGCACTTGGCTCAAGGCCGAATGCAAATACAGCAGGCATGATAGCAAATCCAGCAAGTACAGCTACTAATGAGTCACCAGCTGTGATGAATACAGCGTCCTTCTCGAGGTTCTCATCAGCGCTGAGGTATGAACCATAAGCAATCAGGCAAGCTGATGAAAGTGAAAGTGAGAAGAAGAGCTGTCCACCTGCAAGGCTCAGTGTGCCAAATGGGTCAGCAGCGATTGTATCGAAGCTTGGCTTGAGCAGGAATGAAAGACCTGCGCTAGCACCAGGAAGTGTGCAAGATCTGATTACGATTACAACCAGCATTACGAAGAGAGCTGGCATAGCGAACTTACAGAACTTCTCGATACCACCGGATACTCCAGCGAATACGATAACCATTGTCATAGCAAGGAAGAGGAGAGTCCAGATAAGAGCTGTTCCGCCGTTGCTAAGAAGGTTCTGAGTGAAGTACTCGCTTGGGTCTACTGTGTTGATAGCAGCCTTTCCACCGAGACCTGCAACTGATGCGAAGAGGTACTTAGTGATGTAACCACCAAATGTGCAGTAGAACGAGAGCAGGAAGAATGGAACGATTGTCTGAAGTACACCATTGAACTTGAATGCGTGGTGAATACCATCATAAGCTTCAATAGCAGCCTTCTGTGACTTACGACCAATAGCGATCTCAGAGAGTACAAGTGGATATCCTACAACTATAGCAAGAATTACATAGATAAGAAGGAATGCAAATCCACCGCCAATTCCGAGCTTGTAAGGGAACGACCAGAGGTTACCAAGACCTACAGCTGATCCGAGACAAGCCATAAGGAAACCAAAATTGGACTGAAAATTTCCTTTTGAGTTATTTTCCATTATAATTTACCTCCAAATGATATTAACGAACAAATTGCGTCTCTATACGCTGGTTATATTACCCCAAATTCATTGTGATGTCAATATGAAATCGACTTCACAATATCAACATAATGTACATTTTTCAATGCTTACAAGACGAAAAATTCTCAAACGCAGTAATTTCAATATATACAAAAGCTAGGGCCTATCAACATTTGATAAGCCCTAGCTGTGAATAAAATATCTAACTATAATTTGGCGTATTTACATAGACAGATTTGATTATTGATTAGACCATCGATTGATAAAATTGTCTAGAGTACTTCCACCTGTTGTACCTCCACTGGTACCTCCGCTGGTACTACCGCTTGTACCTCCGCTGGTATCCGTATCGGATTTTTCTTCTTCCTTAGGCTTAGGAGGACTTACCGATCCTGAAGCAATAGTTCCGCCTGCTTCCTCATATTCCTCATAGGTCATACCATACTGAGCACAAGCTTCATCGATTGTGATGTCAGGATTGTCATAGAAGTACTGATCAATCTTCGAAACATTCTCTTTATGCTCTTGCAAGTCGGAGATGTATGTTGATCGTCCTTTTTCTGTACCCTTAGTGTAGTATTCGCCGGCTACAGATACTACATTCGAAGGTGCCTTCTTATAGGTTCCTGTGCAAGCCTTAGGAATCTGTCTCATAATCTTGCCCCACAGTGAAGCTGTTAAGCTTGAACCTGAAGTCAAATAGATGTTCGTATCTGCACCTATCCAAAGCGCTCCTGCATAGGTTGGGGTAAATCCGTCAAACCAAATATCGTATTGGTTATTTGTTGTACCTGTCTTACCACCGGACTGTACGTTGTTAACCCATGCACTTCCGGCTATACCGTTGGTTACAACTGACTTCAGCAGGTCGGTCATTATCCAAGCAACACCTGAATTAAGAACCCTATGAGTCTTTGACTTGTTCTTGAGGAGAACCTTGCCGTTTCTGTCAAGAACCTTAGTATAGGAGATACCTTCATTTCTAACACCGTTGTTAGGGAAGGTTGCATAAGCAAGAGCCATTTCAAGTGATGTTACGCCCTTGGACATTCCGCCGAGTGCAAGTGCTGCTGCATTTGAATCATTAGCATCTCCGTCTTCTACAACAGTAGTAATACCGAACTTCTTCAGCATGCTGATGGAGTAATCATTTCCGACCTGCATCTGAATCTTTACAGCACAGGTATTAAGTGATTGCTGAAGTGCTGTTCTGAAGGTCTGGTTACCACTGTATCCACCTGAAGCGTTCCTAGGCCATACGCGTCCATTTACCGTCATCTTCTCGTCGATGATAGGGGAGGAGGCGGTTAGATAATCACCATAACCTTCTGTGTTCTGCTTATCGGTATTGTACTTAGTATAAGTCCAAGTCTTGCCGTCCTTTGCGAGTTCATAGCTCTTCTGAAGGGCTGCGCCGTATACAGCAAGAGGCTTGATTGAGGAACCAGGCTGTCTTGGGTTCAGACATCTGTTGTACAACTGCTGTCCGCTTACATTTCTTCCGCCAACCATGGCCTTGATCTTTCCTGTGCCGACTTCTACAATCGTCATCGCAACCTGTGGCTGGATTGTTTTCTGGTGAAGGGTATATGTTCCTTGTGGAATTATAAGCTTTCCGTCTTCAACCCTAATTGAATCCTGATCCTTGAAGAAATCAGCGCTAATTACTAAGTCGCCATTCTTATTTAACTTCTTATACTGTGAACCGATGTTAATGTATCCGCCGGAAATTGTATATAATGTGCGGTTCTCATAAGTAAATAAATACTTAAATTCAAGGCTGTAATCGTCCTCGCCGTCAACAGTCGTTGTGTAGATGTTAACTCTATTGCCTTTCTTAATTGTAACAGAGCCGTTCTTGTTAACGGTAATCTCATCACTGCCAAATACGAAATTGCCACTATCATCAAAGTAATTATCATAATCATACATGATGACATTTCCAGATGAGTCGACTGCATTTCCGTCGCTGTTGGTCTTGACAGAACCGAGGTTAGGGAAGTTGTCGGTATCGTTGAGTTCCTTAACGACTACGTTCTGTGCAGTTGAGTCAAGCGTTGAATAAATCTTAAGTCCGCCTGTATATACCATCTTCTCGGCGTCGGAATATTCAAGGTCATATTTATCCATCAGGTCTTCAATTACCTCATCAATCATATATTCTTTGAAGTAAGAATTGTTGTCTGATGTAGTTGTGTATGTTGGATTAAGGAAATCCGTAACTTTATAAGACTGTGCTTCCGTGCATTCCTTTTCGTTGATATATCCCTGACTCTTCATAAGTGACAGGGTGAGGTCTCTTCTGTCCTTAGAAATATCATTTGCAACAAGGGTATCAGGACTTGTTGCAATAACAGTAGTATTCTCGTCTGTTACTGTCGATGAATCTGCATATTTAATTAAAGCATAATATTCAGGAGCCTGAGGTAGGGCCGCGAGCGATGCACATTCAACAAGAGTCAAATCTTTGACGTCCTTACTGAAGTATGCCCTAGCAGCAGAAGAGACGCCGTAGCAACCATAACCGAGGTATATGGTATTCATATATGCTTCGATGATTTCTTCTTTTGACAGACAGGCCTCTATCTGGCTTGCGTAGTACATCTCAAGCACCTTACGCTTAATGCTTCGTACTGATTTGATATCAGCTAAGTATACGTTTCTTGCAAGCTGTTGTGTGATTGTACTTGTACCGCTGATGCTGTCACCGCCGACAACAGCTTTGAAAACAGCTCCGATCATTCTTACCCAGTTGAATCCATGGTGCTTCCAGAACGTCTTATCCTCGATAGCTACAAAGGCATTGACAAGGTTTTCAGGGCATTCTTCGTATTTAACTAACTTTCTGTCCTCAGTATAGAATACAGAGGATACCTGATTACCTTCATCGTCATATACTATCGAGCTTTGCTCAATTGTTGCATAGATATCATCGGCATCTACTTTTGGAGCCATCGTAATAATTACAAGGGCATAGAGCATAAATGCAACAACGCAAACAACGCCGAAGGCGATGATATCTCGAAGGAGCTTCTTGAAACTGAATTTCTTAGGCTTATTCTTGATCTTCTTTCCGTTAACGACAATAAATTCACCTTGACTTGGATCATAATTTGGATTGTCGATAAGGAAGAGGGCATTGAAAGTAAGTCTAAGCTTCTGCTTGAAGCTCTTTCCCTTAAGGCTTCTGAAGTATGCCTTTAAGCCCAGAAAATCCTTCTTTGAGTTCTTGGAAGATCTCTTAGAAGAATTATCATCTGAGGATGATTTCTTGGCTTTCTTGACACGATTCTTTAGGCCCTTAACTCCTGACGCATCATCCGATTCAATGTCATCCTTAGTAAAACTGCTATCCTTCAGCATGTCCTGAACGGTATAACTGTCAGTTTTCTCTGATGCAGGCTTGCTGAATCGACTGCTGTCATGATTCGCAGAGCCACCAGTGCGGTGGCCATTGTTGCTAGTTCCGACATTGTTTCCGTAGAAAGTATGTGCCGCAGTTGCCTTGGTAGAATTGTCATCCCCAAGATATGAATTAATATCGGTGGTAAAATCGTCGAGTGGAGTGTCGAACTGAGATAAAAACTCGTCGATTTCGAGTTCTTTATCAGATCGCTTATCTCTGTCACTTCTCATAGATTGTCCTCCTTTAATTTAATTAGCTGAAATCATTTGATTATATCATATAATGCAAGAAATAAATAAGAATTACTTGCTAAATAGCTTCGAGAGGGACTTCTCAAGCACCAAATCGTAATGGTCTTCGTTGTCTGAATTATCGTGAATTACTGTAAGCACGAAATCAGCCGAGCGTTTTGTTGCGGTTTCGATGTCAGCACCGCTCAGAAGCTCCGACAGCAATACAGACGAGAAAACATCTCCTGTGCCTATGAAGTCCTGCTTAGTCCTGTCGAAATATTGCTTAATTATCGAAGTTCCCGGCGCCTTGGATATCAGGTTGAAATGCCTGCCGTTCTCATCTTTACATCCCTTGATGATTATTGATTTAGGACCAAGCTCATATAAGGAAGCAACGAGCTTGTCATATTGATCGTCCGTCAGCTGATCCGTGTCATTATCATAACCTGTAAGCAACACGGCTTCTGTATAATTAGGTAAAAGCAGGTCCGCATATCCCGCCATGCGTCTGTTGCATTCGACAACATTCTCATACATGTCAGGATAGAGCTCGCCGTTGTCAGCCATTATAGGGTCGACAAGGACGAAAGAGGGCTTTTGCGCCTCAATCAATTCTATGATTGTCTCAACTTGCTCGCTTGAATTCAGCAAGCCCACGGAAACACAAGAGAATGTAAAATCATATTCTTTCCATTTATCGATCGTCCTCTTCATCCACGCGCTTGTATCGAGTATTTCTGCAGAACCGTAATCGAGCGTATTCGACACCAGGGCGGTAGGCAGAAAATACGGATGAATACCATATGCGGAAAGAATAGGGTACATGGCAAAACTGCTAACTCTTCCGTATCCTGTTACGTCATTTATAATAAGTAATTTGTCTTTCTTCATTTATTTAATCGCTTATGATTTGCCGTGATTTTGTAATCTAATCTAACCTAAAGTGAAAGGAAATTTCCCTTTACGTCTATATAATATAGAAGTGTATTTGTGTATTTAGCCATCAAAGCCTTGCTTGATCTTAAGTGCATGATGTTCATGTTCTCATTTATTCCTTGAATATATGAGCATGCCGTAAAGAAGCTATCATCTCTAACAGGGATATCCTGTGGGGATGACCATGAATGATTCGACTTGAAGTAGGCGATTACCATGTCATTTGAGAAATCTTCGCTTGAATTCTTGAATGCGTCTACACGGCTCTTTGTTGTAAAAGAAGCACCGGATAATTCGGCAGCAGAGGCATTCTCTTCGAGGATTTGCTTCATGTAAGGCTTGCTCATCGCCGAGCTTATAATATCTAATTCAAGATAATTGCCGTTCTCTTTGATATTTGTGATGCAATTTCGAGCATAGATATCACCGACGTTTGCAGTATCAGGAACATCGTCTTCTGTAAAGAGGTAGGACCCGTTCTTTACTGTATATAAAGCTGTATTCAGACTATTTGTAACAGATTCTGAGTAGACTTGCTCTGGAAAGTCCTCGCTTTTCTCAATTACTTCATAAGTAAATTCGGCGTCTTCGAAATCACCCTTATATGTCTTGTCGAATTTCTCGATTCTTCCGTCGAGATATGTTGTTAAGGTCTCAAGAGTATATGAATCGAGCAAAATCACGAAGCTCATTCCGCGTGGATACATATTGCCGACAGAATCGACCTGAATATCTGCAAGCTGGTATGATATTGATTTGGAGTTGAGCTTGGTAAGAATATTGCTCAAATAATTGCTTGGGTTAGGTTGTGAAACCGACCTGTCGCCTATACAGCTTGTGTCAATTCCGCTGATCGAAACCTTAACTGCCGTATCGTGTGTATTTGTTGTCTTCGAAAGTGGAATCTGCAGGCAATTATTAGTCTGAGCAAATGAGCTACCCGAAATATAAGCCTCATCACCATAATCAAGAAGAACTACATCTGAATTATCAGGGAAATATTTACCGGCGATGGTCTTGTATCCTTCGCCGTAATCATCGTTGTTGTTAAAGATTATTACATTATATTTCTCTGATTTAATTCCACTTCCGGCAATCGTAAGGGCAGATGCTATCGGCATTACAGAATCCGACAAATCATCTATATTATAGTTTGCGCAGATTACCGTCGGCTCAATATCGGATTTGCCTTCGGCTGAATCTACAGAGAAAATGATATTGTTAGATGCATCGATTTCGTAGCTATAAGAATTCTTGTCAAGGTATTCGCGCAGATAAGAAATAAGCTCGTCACTGCTTGAAATATCCTCAAATCCCGTTTCCAAGGTTTGAACGAGCTTGTTGTATTCTTGCTTATCGAGATAATTTGATTTGGAAACCTTATATATTTGCACAGCAAGAAACGCAAGCAATACAGCAAGCATCACTGCCAGCACGATCTTTACGACCTTTGATATCTCCTTCGTATCATTCATAGAAAATGCTCCGTTTTTTATCTTAATTTATCTATTTTCCGATTTAAGAATAATCCATAGTATTATACTCTCATTATGTAGAAAATTAAAGTAAAAGAAATCGAAAAAATACTTGCAATTTGCCTGGCTTTTCGGTATACTAATCGAGCGTGTTAAGAAAGATGCGTTATTTTTGATTAAGTAAGGAGGTGCGGGAGATGTCCAGAAAATGCGAAGTTTGTGGTAAGGGTCAGACTTCAGGCAATGCTGTTTCCCACTCAAACAGACACTCAAGAAGAAAGTGGAATGCTAATATTCAGACTGTTAGAGTAGAAGAGAACGGCACAGTCAGAAAGGCTTCGGTATGCACTAGCTGCCTGAGATCGGGCAAGGTTAACCGTGCCATTTAGTGTATATATAACCATGATGAAAGAGTCTTAAGCTTATGCTTAAGACTTTTTTTATGCAATTTATTTAGTGTCCTACTATGTGCCTTATTATGTGTCTAATAAAGTTAGAAAATATGCTATAATTCAGCCATGGCTATTTTAATAAGAAACGACAATGGAATAATTGCGATTGAAGACGACATTCTGCGCGATATTGTCATTGATACTTTCAACGGCAATAGCAAGCTCGTTCTGAGCAACAAGAAGGGCAAGCCACAGAAGAACAACAAGGCTTCGATAAAGATTAGGGAAGAAAATTCCCGCCTTTGCATAGCAATGTGCATGATTGTTTTAGGTGGGAACAGCGTGGATTATGTCAATTCGCAGATAGATAAGCAATTCGGGCTTATTATCGATAGAATGCAGGAAATCGCGGTCAGAAGAGATGTAGTATGCGAATTCAATATTGCCAATTTGGAGAAAAGACTGCGCAGGTATCACGCGTATGAAGAGAACTGATAGCTTGGACAGCCTGAACAGCACGGATAGCATGAATATCATGGACAGCATGAAGTACTTACAAAGCTCAATATCCAAGATTGCGGGAATCGGCCCCAAGAAGGCTGAATGCTTGATGCGCCTCGGAATACATGACATCTACGATCTTTTGAATTATTTTCCTTATAAATATAAGGACCGAAAGAAAGTATATAATCTCGGCGATGCGCCATTGGACAAGCCCGTTCTTGTTACAGGTGTTCTCCTTAGAAAACAGCATAAGCCGATTGGATATTCGAGGAAGATTATAGAATGCAGTTTCAGGAGCGGAACAAGCGCCTTCAGTAACGAAGCAAGCACATTCAGCGTTGCTTTCTTTGGAATGCCATATCTTTACAACAATCTTCAGATCGGAAGCGAATATGCTATATTCGGCAAATTGAAGCACCAGTACGGAAGGTATTCTTTTACCAATCCAGAAATTTGCTTGAGCGGATCTGATAAGGATATCCGAGGATATGTCCCGGTATATCACCTGACACAGGGGATTACGAACAACGATTTAAATAAATGGCTGAGAGGCCTTTTGCAAAATCCTGATAACAACAATGGGATAGACAACATCCGAGATTTCCTTGAGCAAGAGCTCCTTGACAAGAACAAGCTCTGCGATATTCGTTTCGCACTCAGCCAGGCGCATTTCCCATCGTCAAATGAAGCATACAAAATCGCGCGTGCGAGGATTATTTACGACAGGCTTTTGATATATCAAATAGCTGTCAACAGAAACAGAAAAAGCTTGGACAACGGGAATTCCTCGATACTTGCGGATGCGGGCGTCGGCGATATTGACAAGAACAATGCGGGGAATGTCAGCGTAAATGCAGACGCGGGCGTCGGCGATATTGACAAGAACAATGCGAAAGATGTCTTAGCTCCGTTCCTGGATATTCTGCCTTTCGAGCTTACCGAAGGACAGCTCGAGGCAATAGAGGATATCAGGCGGGATTTGATCAGCCCAAAGGCTATGAACAGACTTGTTCAAGGCGATGTCGGCTGTGGCAAGACTGTCGTATCGGAGGCCGGAATGTACCTTACGGTCCGTGCCGGCTATCAGTCCGCGATGATGGCGCCGACCGAAATCCTCGCAAGACAGCATCATTGCAAGATTAAGGCTGATTTTGAGAAGCTCGGATACAGCGTCGGCCTTCTCACAAGCAAGATGTCGTCAAAGGACAGAAGAGAGCTTCTTTCTAAGCTTGAGGAAGGCGAGCTCGATATACTAATCGGCACACATGCCCTTATCCAAGACGATGTTGTCTTCAATAAATTAGGCCTTGTAATTACAGACGAACAGCACCGCTTTGGCGTCAACCAGCGTAAGAACCTTGTAAAAAAAGGCTCTCTTACGAACGTTATGGTCATGTCCGCGACACCGATTCCGAGGACTTTGGCGGCTACCGTGTACGGCGACATGGATTTTAGCATTATAAAATCAAGGCCCGCTAATCGAAAGAGCATCATTACAAGAGCCGTGGGACCATCGTCTCGCGAAATCGCTTACAATTCTGTCAGAGAAGAATTGAAAAAAGGGAACAGGGCATATGTAGTTGCGCCGTCCATAGAAAGCGATAACGACGAACTCGAGTCGGTTGAGGCTCTTTATAACGAGATGAAGAGCAAATTCTCGGATTACCGCATAGGCTTTCTACACGGCAGGCTCGACAAGGACGAGAAAGAGCGGATAATGCTCGATTTTGCAAGCGGAAGAATACAGCTTCTTGTTTCGACTGTTGTAATAGAAGTAGGAATTGATGTTCCTTCCGCAAGCATAATTGTGATAGAAAATTCCGAGCGATTCGGCCTTGCACAGTTACACCAGCTAAGGGGAAGAGTCGGACGAAGCGACGTCCAGTCA
>CAVAIH010000038.1:0-11586 GCA_963588675.1 Sphaerochaetaceae bacterium
TCTGTAAGCCGCAACGGAATTTACGATTCTGTCGGCGCCTACCTGACGAGGGTCATCGCATTTAATCTTGAGACCTGTCTTTACGCCCGACTCGATAATAATCGGTTCGCAGTTGAAATATTTGTAGCACATATGCTGCAGTGTGAAAAGAAGCGACGGAACAACCGCAGAAATGATTACATCATCAATGTCTGCTGGATCAAGTCCGTCATGTCTGAACATCTGATCAAGGAAGGTTCCGTATTCATCCGCACTTCTTCTTGTATCTGTAGCAAGTCTGTACTTTGCAATCAGCTTCTTGTTGGAAAAGACTCCGATTACGACATTTGTATTTCCTACATCTACAGCAAGTAGCATCTACACTTCCTCCAGTCTCTTTATCGCAAGTGCCATAGTCAAGCCTGGAATAATTCTATTCGCTGTCATATCTGCACCCAGAATCTCGTTTATTCTCTTTAATCTGTATTGAACAGTATTATTATGAATTCCCATGAATTCAGCTGTCTTGTTGCTGTTCATTCCTGCGTCAAGCATAAATGTCGACAGTGTTTCAAGAAGCATCTTTCCCTTGTTCTGGGATACCTCTCTGTCAAAAGGCTCGAGAAGATCGACATACATCTTCTTCATAGCCGGTGCGCCCTGCTGTATTGCGACGCAGTCACATACCATGGCCATTTCGTATTTAGAGAAAATCCTTTTATATGGGAAAACTCTCTCGACGAAATTCCACGTCTTATTGATCAGCTTGAAGCCTTCAACCGCGGACTCAAGTGTGTCGATTCCCGTTACGTGGAATACTCTGACATCCTTTCTTCCGCTCTTGAATTCATCGAACATCTCGAGGCAGGCATTCTTTATCTCAACAGCCTTTTCCTCGTCACCATCGAAATATATCATTCCGTATGTGTCGTGGTAATCCTTGAGGTTCAGCACTCCGAAGCCGTACTCCTTGCGGTATTTCTCTACGATATCCGAAAGATTATCGTTCTCGGTATCCTTTGCATAGAAAACGCTTGAATACCTTACGCCCTTGAGGCCAGCCTCATCAAGCAGTGTGAAGCAGAAATTCATATCTCCTCTTACTGCCGACTTGATGAATTCCGATCTTGAATCTCTCTCTGGAGTATATTTCCAAAGTCCGATAGCGAGTTCAATTATTACAGCAAGCCTCTTCATCTCAAGCGACGAATAATTGTCCTCGTTGTCTACTATGAGGAGAGTATATTTCTGATCCTTAATCGTGATATATCCCCAATATGTAATTACTCCGTCAATATCCAGCCTTGAGAAGGTTGTCGGTTGAAGAGTATCCTGCTTTCTCATTATCTGTGTCGCATCCTCAATTGCAACCTCGTGTCTTGTCTCAATCGTGAGAATAGGGTTGAATTCAGATGTCATCAGAACGATCTGGTAATCGTTATTCAGCGCGGCCTCTCTAAGTGCCATCGGAAAACTGCTGTGCTTCTCGAAATTAAGGAGGTGATAAATCGTATTATTTAAGATGTTGTCGGTGTAATTGTGACCATACAGCATCTTGTCGAATACCTGCTCCATCAGCATTGCATAGGTTCTGGTCCCATCATCCTGAATCGTGATTATAAGAAGTCCGCTATCCTCTGCCGCCTTTATAACACGAGAATCGACGGCGCGAACGCCGTCTTCATTCAGGTATATTACAAGTGCCGCAACACCCTTCTTGCCGAGTCCGATTACAGCTCTGCATTGAGCGAGGATATCATCCTTGCTCGACCAGAAATGGGTAATTACCATCTGCTCCTTGACGCCGTTACGTTCAACGCCTCTTTCGAGATTGTCCTCATCAAGAACAGAAACACTTCTTACTCTTCTATCGCTTTTTCTCTTGCAACTCAGGATATGGCAACCCTGAAAAGCATCGAGCTTCAAGCAATCCTCAACGGTGATTCTCATCTCTATTTCTCCTTCGAATCGTTATCCTCGGGCTCTACATTTATTTCTATCTCTTCAGACTTGGATTCAGCTTCAGGCTCGTCCTCAAGCTCAACCTTAGGCTCAACTTCAGGCTTAACTTCAGGCTTAACTTCTGCCTCTACATCAGACTCAAGCTCGTCGTCCTCCTCATGCTTGATGAGAGGCTTAACAACGACTTTCCTTTCGGTAGGTCTTCTGTATTCGACAAATTCGGAATCATCGTCCTCGTCGCCGTAGAGGAAATTCTTTCTAAGCTCTTCCATTTTCTCCTCGGCGAGTCTTCTTTCTTCCTCTTCAGCCTTCTTGGATTCCTCTGCCTCCTCGGCGTCCTTCTTCTTGATTTCCTCGTTGGTCTTGTCAATCTGTGCCTTGAGCTCTTCTGGAGTAATCTCTCCATTGTAAAGCTTCTCAAACTGCTCGCCGTCGATTGTCTCAACAAGGAGAAGTGCCTGTGCTACTCTTTCGAATGCATCGTCGTGCTCGATGAGTATCTTCTTTGCATCAGCGTAGCAACTCTCAAGCAGTGATTTTATTTCCTTATCTATTGCAGAAGCAATCTCGTCAGAATAATTCTGTCTTGTAGTAAAGTCTCTTCCAAGGAATACTTGGTCGTTCGTGCTATATGCAACAGGGCCGAGCTTCTCGCTGAATCCGTACTGTGAAATCATAGCTCTTGCAGTCTCTGTTGCTCTTTGCAGGTCATTGCTTGCTCCTGTGCTTATATCGTCAAGCTTAATTTCCTCGGCAACTCTTCCTCCGAGAAGATGCTTGATGCTGTTAAGCATATGACCCTTAGTCTCGAAGTATACTTCTTTCTCAGGGAGCCACATCGTGAATCCACCTGCCATTCCTCTTGGAATGATAGTAATCTGGTGAACAGGGTCAGAGCCAGGAATAGATCTCATTACGATCGCATGTCCTGCCTCGTGGTATGCAGTAAGCTTCTTCTCCTCAGGCGAGATTACTCTCGACTTCTTCTGAGGTCCTGCCATTACCTTGGTTGTAGCCTCCTCGATTTCGTCCATTCTAATCTTCACGCCGTTTCTTCTTGCGGTAAGAAGAGCCGCCTCATTAACGAGGTTCTCAATATCCGCTGGCGAGAAGCCCGGAGTTCTCTTCGCAAGAACCTCAGGTGATACGTCGTCATCAAGTGGCTTATTTCTTGTATAAAGTTCGAAAATCTGCTCTCTTGCCTTAACATCAGGAAGGCCGATTACAACCTGTCTGTCGAATCTTCCTGGTCTCAAAAGTGCAGGGTCGAGAACGTCAGGTCTGTTGGTTGCGGCAAGGATAATGATTCCAGCGTTTCCGTCAAATCCGTCCATCTCAACGAGGAGCTGGTTCAGAGTCTGCTCTCTTTCGTCATTTCCACCGCCAAGGCCTGCGCCTCTTCTTCTTCCTACGGCATCAATCTCATCGATGAAGACAATGCAAGGTGCGTTCTTCTTTGCCTCTGCAAAAAGGTCTCTTACTCTCGATGCGCCGACGCCGACGAACATCTCAACGAAGTCGGAACCCGAAATTGAGAAGAAAGGTACCCCTGCTTCTCCGGCTGTTGCCCTTGAAATATATGTCTTTCCTGTTCCAGGATTTCCTACCATAAGAACGCCCTTAGGAATTCTTGCTCCGAGTCTTGTATATTTAGCAGGGTTCTTCAGGAAATCAACGATTTCGGAAAGTTCTTGCTTCTCTTCCTCAAGTCCAGCAACATCCGCAAAGGTAATCTTCCTATCTCCACTCTTGTACAGTCTTGCTCTGTTCTTTCCGAACTGGAAGGCCTGCTTGTTGCCACCCTGACTGAACATAAAGTAAACAAGGAAGCCCAGAGAAAGAAGCATCAGCAATGTTGGCAGAATTGAAAGCAGACTAAATTCGCTTTCAGGCGGATCGCTTTCCAGAACGATCTGATTCTCCTCAAGCATTGGATAGATGTATTTCTCTTCAAGGTAGTTGATTTCGAGAGCTGAAGGAGCATAGGCGAGCTCTTTCTGTCCGCCTTCCTTTGTTCCTGTAAGCTGTCTGTCGGAAATATTTATCTTCTTGTATTCTCCGGCCTCAAGATGGTTGGCAAACTGCGAGAACTTGATTTCCTTGATGGTAGCGTCATTCTGCAGACCTCTAAAGAAATATGCCGTGAAGATAATAAGCGCGAAGATTAGGATATAAGTTCCTATATTACGGTTAGTGCGATTTGGCTTCTTCAAATTGTTACCTCTTTATTTAATCTAATTATTATAGAAAATTTGTGTTTTTTCACAAATTATCGAGTTATTGTATCATAGAAAATCGACTAATTCAAGGAAGAGCACCCTTTCCGTGGTGTCATTTATCTGATAGTTCTGTGAATATTTTCCCTTGTTTCGCTGTTGTGCTGTCGGAAGATTTGGATTAGGTATTATCCACAGAACTTCATTGCCGATAGCGACTACAATAATGTCGTCTCTCAGGGCCTTCGGAATCTTTGAATCCACGAAATAGTCCTGTAATTTCTTGCTTTTGCCGTCCTTGATTGCGATATAATCTCCCTCGCGTCTTGTGCGAAGCTTAAGTTCTCCAACCTTCCCCGGATATTTCTCGTTGAAGGCGTCGAAGTCAAAGACTGCGTAGAGCTCATCATCCGAATGTGCAAAGGATTTGATCATCATAATCTGCGGCATGAGCCTCAGTCCCTCGCAAGGATCTGGCTTATCATCCGCGTCTGCTTTTCTAAATACAATTGAATTGTATTCACGGCAGGCGATAAAACCATTCGGAAGATTTATCTGTGCTGACGGATTCTCTGAGTATATTAAGCTGACAACATTAGCAACAAGTTCAAAGCTTGCGCCATCCGAGAGGCCAAGCAAAGAAAGAGCTAGGACGGCTACTCTTCTCAGTATCGCATAAGGCATATCTCTGAGTTCATTTAGCTTAAGAGAAATGCAGTCGTCTTTAATTTCTTTCTCCATCGCATCAAGGCAAGCATGATACGAAACCTGCTCCAAGAAGCTGTCTTCGATTTCCGCTATTGTCGCATATCTTCTAAGCGCTTCCTTGATATTTGGATTAAATTCTTTCTCGAGATATGGTATAAGCTCGAGCCTGATTTTGTTCCTTGTGTAATCGGTCTCGTTGTTGCTTTCGTCCATATTAGGCTTAAGCTTATTTGCCTTAATATAGCTTTCGATATTCGCTCTTGAAACATCAAGAAGAGGTCTTACAATCTTAAATCCCTGCTCCGAGAATCTTTCATTGCTCATTCCAGCAAGGCCGTGCACGCCTGTTCCTCTAAGCAGTCTGAAAAGCACAGTCTCGCTTTGGTCATCGGCGTTATGCGCTACTGCAATAACGATGCGCTTGTCACCGCCCTCGTCAAAATCGTCAAAGTCGTCGAAATCCTCTTCATCGAAATCTTCATCGAAGTCTTCGTCGAGGTCATCTGCGAAATCCTCTTCATCGAGATTGTCATCGAAATTCGCCTCGTAGTCTTTGAAAGAATTCTCATCGAAATCTAAACTCATGGCAGAATATTTATCGAAGTTCATGACAGAGTTCATATCGAGATTCGCTCCAAATGCCTCCGGGCCTCCACTCTCAATGGCCGATGCCACAGCGTCGAAAATTTCATATCTGATGATTCGCCCCGCTTCCTCAGTGGATATAGAAAGTTCCTCGGCAAGTCCTGCACAATCAGCATCGAAGACATGGCATGTCAAATCCATTTTCTCGCAAATGCTGACTGCATTCATCTCCTCTTGGTCTGCCTTTGCTCCTCTAAGCTTATGATTGACATGGACAGGAATAATAGTAAGTCCAAGCGCATCAGATAGTGTATACAGGGCATGCAAAAGGCACAGAGAATCTGGCCCTCCCGAAAAACCGAGCACCACTATACTTCCTGGCTGTATCGTTCCTGACTCAACCACGCTCGATATAACTTTCTTGGTAATTTTATCGTCTTTTCTTGTTGCCATTTCCGCTCCTTAGGTAATTTGTTCAATCTATTCTAATGACGATTGGTAATTCTATTCGTGTTCAATGCCGATAAGCATTTACTCAATGCCAAAGAACCTCTGGCCATTAGAGAGAATTATCTCAGCAAGCTTCTCGTAATCCATATCCTTTAAGACCGCCATTCTCCTTAGAACATGCTCGACATATTCAGACCTGTTAGGCCTTCCTCTCAAAGGCTCAGGTGCGAGAAAAGGTGCGTCGGTCTCAGTCATAAGGTATTCTGCCGGAACTGTCCTTGCGACCTCTGCCGCCTTCTTGCCGTTCTTGAAAGTGATAGGCCCGCCCAGAGAAATAGTCGCTCCTTTTCTGACATATTCGAGCGCAAGCTCAGGCGAACCGCTGAAGCAGTGAAGCTGAACTCTGGCATCCGGCTCAGTTCCTCCTTTTGCAGAAGGCCTTTGTGGAAAGGCGTCGGTCCTCTCCTTGCTGAACGCGCCCTCTTCTTCGAGTATGTCCATTGTAAGCTGGTTGGCGTCCCTTGTATGAATCATTATCGGCATCTTAAGCTCAATCGCAAGCCTGAGCTGTTTTCTGAAAAGCTCAATCTGCTCTTCCTTGTCGTCCTTGCCGTAATAGAAATCAAGGCCTATCTCGCCGATAGCAACCGCACGCTCGTCTACTGCAAGCTCCCTGATTGCTTCGATATCCTCGTCCGTTGCTTCCTTGGCGTGCTCAGGATGAATGCCAACACTAGCATAGCACCAAGGGTATTTATGTGCATCGCAAAGGGCCTGCCTGCTTGATTCAACTGAATCGCCTGCGTCGATGACAAGGGCCAGTTCAGATGCTTCTATGCTCTTGGCAAGCTCTGCTCTGTCCTCGTCTGTATATTCATCAAAGTCAAGATGTGTATGTGCATCAAGTAGCTTTGCCATCCTTTGTGTCTCCTGTCTTCAAAATAAATCTGCGTCTGCTGTATCTCCCAATTTCGCTAATATGTTCAGCTGTATTCAGCTATATATAGAAATAAAAGGGCCTCGAAGTCGAGACCCTTAGTTAATTCGCGTCGTTATCTCCAAATTTCCTACTTCGCAAGATTTGAAACACGTATTTCTTCGAGTGCCGAAAGTTCTTTCTCAATGTCAAGTCTTGGGAATAGCTGTTCGCCCTTAGCAACCTTGCATCCGTCCATCTTGTAGAATTCGAAAGCGTCCTTCCATTCAACAGGACAATCTGCAACGCCAAGCTGTTCTCTCATGCGCTCTGTAGTGGTATGCATGAAAGGCTCGATGAGAATTGATACGATTCTGAGGCACTCAACGAGATTTCTCATAACAGTATCGAGCTCGGCCTTCTTGCTCTCATCTTTAGCGAGAGTCCATGGCGTCTTCTCGTCGATATATTTGTTAGCTCTTCTTATGAGAATCCAAATCTCCTCGAGAGCGAGGTTGAACTGGAACTGGTCCATCTTCTCCTCGACTCTGCCGGCAACGGATACCGCCATGTCGATAAGCTCTTTATCAATCTCATCCTCGGTTGTCGCTTCAGGAACTACACCGCCACAGTATTTTTCAACCATGCTTACAGTTCTTGAAAGGAGGTTACCAAGGTCATTAGCCAGGTCGTAATTAAGTCTCTTGAGCATAACCTCGTTGGTGTAAAGTCCGTCCTGACCGAATGTATATTCTCTCAAAAGGAAGTATTTGAGGCTGTCAATTCCGTATCTGTCGATCAGTATCTCTGGGTCAACGACATTGCCCTTGGACTTGGACATCTTTCCGCCGTCAATCAGAAGCCATCCGTGACCGAGAACCTGCTTAGGCAGTGGTTCATCAATTGACATGAGCATTGCAGGCCAGATGATGGAGTGGAATCTTACGATTTCCTTTCCGACAAGGTGAACATTTACAGGCCAGTACTTCTTATATAAGGAATCATCCTCGCTACCATAGCCGAGAGCCGTAATATAATTTGACAGAGCGTCAAGCCATACATAGATGACATGGTTCTCATCGATAGGAACAGGAATACCCCAGTCAAATTCCGATCTTGATATGCAAAGATCCTCGAGGCCCTGCTCAACAAAGGCTATCATCTCGTTTCTTCTGCTTTCAGGCTGAAGGAAATCTGGATTGTTTTTGAAAAGGTCAAGTAACTTGTCCTGGTATGCTGAAAGCTTGAAGAAATAAGCTTCTTCCTTCATCTTCTTAACTGGTCTTCCGCAGTCAGGGCACTTGCCGTCTTCGAGCTGTGTCTCTGTCCAGAATGATTCGCAAGGAGTGCAATACCAACCCTCGTAGTAGCCCTTGTAGATGTCGCCTTTCTCGTACATCTTCATGAAAATCTTCTGAACTCTCTCCATATGTCTAGGCTCTGTAGTTCTGATGAAATCGTCATAGCTGATTTCCATCTTTCCCCAAAGTCTTATGATAGTCTCGACAACATTATCTACATACTCCTGTGGTGTGCATCCAGCTTCCTCAGCGCACTTCTCAATCTTCTGTCCGTGCTCGTCGGTTCCTGTGAGGAATCTTACATCATAGCCTGACAGTCTCTTGAATCTTGCCATAGCGTCTGCCATTACTGTGCAATATGTGTGTCCAATATGAAGCTTAGCACTTGGATAATAAATCGGAGTTGTAATATAATATGTTCCTTTGTTCTCTGCCATTTCTATCAGCCTTTCTCTAACTTATGGAAATTTTTTCACTCATAGTATTATATATTGATGATGCTGTTTTTTCAATATATAAGGGGACTCAATAGAGTCCCCTTTGGATTAAGTCCAGTTAAGCCTTCCTGCTTAGAAAACTGGGAATACCTCGATTTCCACATCGGACAGCGGATATGTTACGCATGGATGAATCCATCCGAACTTCTTGTCCGCCATTCTTCTTCCGTCTGCCTCAGATGGAACGAAAACATCTCCGCAAATGAGTCTTGAATGACACCATCCGCATTCTCCGCTTCTGCAGTCTGATGTGATAACGATTCCGGCCTTCTGAACAGCTTCCATGATAGTCTCACTGCCCTTGCAAGTAATAGTCTTGGATTCTCCTCTTGCAAGAACTACCAGCTTATATTCTGCATTTGGATTGCCCTTATATTCAGGACTTGCTGTTGGGTCGCCGTACTCGCCTGCAACTTCGAAGCGCGCTCTTCTCTCGGAAAGTCCGAGCTTTGCTACTTCGCCGTGCATGAATTTATACATCTGCTTAGGTCCGCAAACATAAAGCGAATAATCCTTGCCCATTGCCGAGCCGTATTTCTTGATAAGCTCAGCTGTTATAAAGCCCTCTTCATATCCTTCCTTCTTCTCGTCGGAAAGAACATGCACAACCTTAACTTTGCCATTTGACTTGGCAGTGATTTCGTCAAGCTCCTCCTTGAAAAGAATGTCCTCTTCTGTCTTGCTACCGTAAAGGATTGTCAGATTGAATTTCTCAATGCCATCAGCGATAGCCTTTGCCATCGAAAGGAATGGCGTAATTCCGCTTCCGCCTGCTGTAGCAACAACGTTATCTGAATCTCTAAGCTCCTGGAAATAGAAGTGTCCGAGTGGTCCCGAAATAACAACCTCTGAGCCTTCCTTCCAGTTGTTCAGAATATATTCCGACGCATATCCTGTTGCAGACTTCTTTACGCAGATGCAATAATGATTGTCATCTACTGCGAGTGCTGACTTAGGGCTTGAGCAAAGTGAATAAGGCTTAGTGCTCAGTGGCGAAATTCCATTCTCATCAGCTTCGAACTGAATAATAACGCTGATATACTGCCCTGCTCTGAAATATGCAAGCTTGTCTGTTCCTTTCTCAGCATTTGGAACGAGCTTGAAAAGCTTCGCGTCCTTCAGTTCCGTAACTTCTGCGACCTTAGCCATCTGATAATGAGGGTGAAGGCTTTTTGCAACGATGTTAGCCTGATATTCTGTCTTTATTTCGTTTGCAGGAGCTTCGGCAATATGCTGTTCACGAAGCTTAACTTCTCCGAGAAAAGCTCCGACTCCGAGTCCCTTGAGGACTGATTTATCATAATTGTATTTAGCCATTTATCTGTCCTCCTTTACTTCATTTCCTCGAGCATGTATCTAGCCTGCTCGTTACCGCTTAAGTAAGCCTGGCTGTAGCCGTCCATGCATGTTCCGTGACCACCACAGAATCTAAGTCCTTCTACTGTATGGTCAAGCTTGTGTCCGGACTGAACACGTGGGAACATTCCGTCCCATGTTGAAGGCTCGTATCCGTATACGGTTCCCTTAGGTGTGCCAAGGTATCTTGCCCAAGTAACAGGTGTTGCGACAACGATTTCTTCGATGTGGTTCTTGAGGTCAATGCCGACAAGCTTCTCGAAGTGCTCGACTGTTTCTTTTGCGATTTTGTCCTTGATTTCAAAATAGTTCTCTTCAGTTACGCCTGCAAAAGGATCTTCTGTGTAGAATTTAGCGAACTGAACCATGCAAGTGCCCTTAGGTGTGCAATCAGGAATTACTTCGTTGATAATCGTTACGCAATAATCCTTGTGCGTATCGAGGCTGTTGCATGAAAGATACTGCTTTCTTGTATCTCCGTTGAAGCGTACGAATGTGTCGTAAGCCTTGAAGCCGAGTTCCTCATAAGGAATGTCAAGGCCGAGATAGATAGTACAGCTATGCTGACCCATTGTGCGGGCTGAGATGAGCTTCTTCTCTCTTTCAGGAACTTCCTTTGGATCAACAAGACGACCCCATACAACATGAGGCATCAGATTAGCCATGATATTATTGCACTCGATGTACTGACCTGTTGAAAGCTCTACACCGCGAGCTTTTCCATCCTTGATGTCGATCTTGGTAACCTCTGTGTTATACCAAATGTCTCCGCCCATTGAACGAATTGCAGTATCGAATGCCATCGAAATCTCGTGCGATCTTTCTCTTGCAATCCAAGGCTTCTGAGTTATGTATACATATGTCATATAGCAATATACGGCAAAGCTCATTCTTGTTGAATCTGCCGATACATAATCCCAATAGGACTCAAAAATCTCTCTTGCCTTGTCAGGCAGTTCGAAGCGCCTCAGCATATCGTCTGTGGTCTGTGGAACAGTCTTCATAAGGTCTGCATATTTGGCGAGCATTTCAACTTTGGCAAGAGGACCTGGCTCATTATTGTGAGCTGCAAGCCAGTCAACTCCGTCCTTGTACATGCGTCCCATCTCAAGAATCTGTCTAACCTTGTCGCCACAGCCCGGTACAGCCTTGTCCATCTCTGCAATAAAATTCTCAACTCCTACAGGCATGGTTACATCAAAGCCGTTCTCAGGATCGTAGTTAATCGATCTGAAGGCCTCATCTACTGCAACCCAGTCAACGTCAAGAGCGTAGCTGTTAAGCAGGGCTCTTACGTCTCCATCCTCAGGTCCCATTCTGCACATCTCATGCAATGTTGCCTCGAACTCGAAGCGTCCTCTTCTGAAGGATGTTGCGCATCCGCCAGGGTTATTATGCTTCTCGAGTACGAGCACCTTCTTGCCGGCTTTTGCAAAAGTAGCAGCGGCAGACAGTCCGCCATTACCTGTGCCGACAACAATAACGTCGTATTTTCTCATTAAATTCCTCTCCTTTCCACATAATTTGATATTTAATAACAGAAAATATTCGCGTGTTAATTCGTAGTTAATTTGCGAATCAATTCGCAGTTAATCTTTTGTCAATATTTTAACACA
>CAVAIH010000039.1:0-11575 GCA_963588675.1 Sphaerochaetaceae bacterium
TTCAGTCTGATTTGAAATTATATTTGACTTACATGCTTTAATTGTGCTATATTTAAGCGGTTAGCCGCACGGGACGGGTTTAAGCGTAGCACCTTAGGTCCCCGGCGAGTCTGGTTAGAGGAGGAAATTTTTAAATGTACGCAATTATTATGACAGGCGGAAAGCAGTACAGAGTCCAGATGGGCGATGAACTGAAGGTAGAGAAGCTTGACGCAGAAGTAGGCGCAACTGTTACTTTTACAGATGTACTTGCAGTTGGCGGAGATTCTCTCAAGGTTGGAAATCCTTATGTTGAGGGCTTTGCTGTAACAGCAGAGGTTCTTGAACAGGGAAAGAATGACAAGGTTATTATTTACAAGTACAAGGCTAAGAAGGACTACAGAAGAAAGAATGGTCACAGACAGCCATATACACTTGTAAAGATTACAGGTCTTGGCGATGCTAAGGCTCCTGCAAAGAAGGCTGAGCCTAAGAAGGCAGTAGCTAAGGCAGAAGCTCCAAAGGCAAAGGCTGAGACAAAGGTTGAAGCTAACCTTTCAATGAAGAAGGATGAGCTTCTTGAGATTGCAAAGAACATGGGCATTGAGGTAAACAGCAAAGCAACTAAGGCTGACATCCTCGCTGCAATACAAGCTAAGTAGTTATTAAGGAAAGAGAGGTGACTTTCGATGTCAAGTAAGAAGGGAGTAGGTAGTTCCAAGAACGGTCGTGATTCTGAGGCGAAGCGACTTGGACTCAAGATAGGTGCTGGTGAATATGTAAGCGCTGGAAGTATCCTCGTTAGACAGAGAGGAACCAAGTTCCACCCTGGTAACAACGTAGGTATCGGCGGAGACGATACACTGTTTGCAAAGACTGACGGTTGTGTTAAATTCGAAAGATACGACAAGAAGAGAAAGCAGATCAGCGTATACAACAAAGAAGCATAATTATTGAGCCCCTGTAAAACAGGGGCTTTTTCTTTGAATTTTGAAATTTCTTGGAGAAAGAGAATGTTCGTAGATAAAGCAGAAATTACAATAGTTTCGGGCAAAGGCGGAAATGGCGCTGTTACATTCAGGCGAGATCCATTTGTTCCGGAAGGCGGACCTGACGGTGGAGACGGTGGCGACGGCGGTAATATTATTTTTGTCGCTGACAGAAACCTCAGAACTCTGATGGACTTCAAATATAAGAAGAAGTACCAAGCAGAAAACGGCCAGGACGGCATGAAGAAGAATAGGTTCGGTAAGAAGGGGCAGGATCTCATCATTAAGGTGCCAGTAGGAACTATGATTTATGAGAAGGAATCCGGCCTGCTCATGAAGGATTTATGTAATGACGGAGACAAGCTCGTCGCTGCCAAGGGTGGCCGAGGAGGAAAAGGAAACGTCCATTACAAGACATCCGTCAGAAGAGCTCCGAATTTTGCGGAGGCAGGCGGAACTGCAAAGGAAAGAACCGTTATTCTTGAGCTCAAACTGCTTGCCGATGTCGGTTTGCTCGGCTTCCCAAATGTAGGCAAATCAACACTTCTTTCCGTTGCAACAAGCGCTAAGCCTAAGATTGCGAGCTACCATTTTACCACTATCGACCCTAACCTCGGAGTGGTGAATATCCACGATAAGAGCTTTGTCATGGCTGACATTGCCGGCATTATCGAAGGAGCGCACGAGGGCCTTGGCCTTGGCTTTAGATTCCTTAAGCATATAGAAAGAACCAAGGTTCTGATTCATGTTGTTGATGTAGCGGGCTCTGAGGGCAGGGACCCTATAGATGATTACAAGAAAATCATGTCGGAGCTCGAGCAATACGATCCTTCGCTTCTGAAAAAGCCGATGATTGTTGCTGGAAATAAGATTGATATCGCTCAGGATGATGAGAAAGTTAAGGAATTTGAGGATTTTATCAAATCCGAGAACAAGCCTCTCTTCAAGATAAGCGCAGCTACAAGGCAGGGCATTTCTGAACTGCTCGATGAAGCACTTCATCAAATAGAGGAATACAAAGAGCCCGAAGACAGCTTCGTTGAGATGTTTGATTTCGAAAGCGACGAATATGATCCTGATTACAGGAAGATTAACGCTTATAAGGACGAGGAAGACGATGTATATGTCCTCGATGGCAAACAGCTTCTTAAGATATTTAATTCGACGAATTTCGAGGATATGGGCTCGATTAGATATCTTTATAAATACATAGTAAATCAGGGCGGAATCAGAATGCTGGAAGAACTTGGCCTGAGGGAAGGCGATACAGTGCGCATCGAAGATTTCGAGTTCGAATATTTCGAAGATTAAGGATATTTATTGCAAAAAAAGCACCAAATTGGTGCTTTTTTTGTATTGTACTAAATAAATACAAAAGAAAGTTGTCGAATATCGTCGAATGGTGTGACATTTCGTGAAATATATGTAATAATTCATAACATAACTGTACGATTTCGGGATTTTTTTGCAAAAATCCATTTTTTGTATTCAATTTGCATTTCTAAGAAAAGTTTTATAAGATTTAATCCACCTTAAATGGAATTGGAGGTAACGAAATGCAATTTGAATTTAAGAAAATTTCATCTGAAGTTTTGAGATGGATGTCGATGAACAAGAAGCGTGTTGGCCAGACGCTCGTTATAGTTCTCATATTGCTTTTTGCGATAGCTGTTAAGGCATATGAGAGCAACAAGGAAAATGTAAGTGTTGAAGCATCAGAAGCAGAGCTTGAAGGAGTTGATGCCTATGCGGATATAAGTGGAGAGGTTAACAAGCCAGGCATATATAAGATTGACGATGACACACGCGTGTTTGAAATAATTGATATGGCTGGCGGACTTACATCAAACGCGGACATCGAAGCGATTAATCAAGCTGAATTCGTCACAGACGGTCAGAAGATAATCATTCCGTCGGTAAGTTCAGAAGAAGATAATTCTAATAGCAGTTCAGATGGCAAATCATCTGGGAAGATTAACATAAATACAGCGTCCAAGGAAGATCTTATGACTTTAAATGGAATAGGAGATTCAATTTCCGAACGGATAATAACGTATAGAAAAAGTAATAGATTCAATTCAACTGAAGATATTAAGAACGTGAGCGGAATAGGGGACGCCACGTATGAAAAAATCAAGAATGATATATGTGTATAATTTTTGCAAAGGAGGAAAATCACATGAAATACATTCATTTCGATGATAAAGATGACAGAATAAACATATTGAAGGAATCAAATGATTCAAATGTTTCAAGTGATTCAAACGATTCAAATGAATCAAATGAATCTGCAAGCTATGATACTCTCGATGAGAAACACTATGTGTTCGAATTAGAAGATATCCTCAGGGAATGCCATATTAACTGTCACTACAAGGGCTACGAGATACTTATCGATGCAGCCAGAATCATATATCATTCAAACTTTGAGCATGTTTTGATTACAAAGGAAGTATATGATGTACTTGCTAATTCGTATGAGACTAACAGCTCACAGGTTGAGCATGCCATCAGAACGGCAATTACATATGGCTGGGAGAAATACCAGGAGTCTAACAAGAAGAGTCGTAGGTCCGAGATTTTCTCGGATTTTGACAGAAGGCCGACGAACAATCATTTTATAAACTACGTCTCGAGGCTTGCAATCAGAAGGATGAGATTGGTATAGTTAGTGTATATAATGTTTTGAAATGCAGGGGTCGTGCACATAATTTATGTGCATGACCTACATGCAATATATGCTAATACTTAAGGAGAATTGAATATCTAATGGAACAGTTCAAGATTGACAGAATTAACGAGCTTGCTAATAAATCAAAGGTAGAAGAGCTCACACAGGAAGAAAAAGAAGAACAGCGCATGCTCAGAAGAGAATTTCTTGACAGCATCAAAGCTGACCTTAGAATGACCCTTGAAAACATTGAAATCATTGAAGAAAACGAGTACAATTAAGTGTTAATTAATAAAGGAGATTAGCTATGGAAAAACTCGGTTTAAATGAATTAAGACAAATGTTCAGGGACTTCTTCGTAAGCAAGGATCACTATCCAGGCGGAAGTGCTTCTTTGATTCCTCGCAACGACAAGAGCCTTATGATAATTAACTCAGGAATGGCGCCTCTTAAGCCTTATTTTGCGGGTGTTGAGACTCCTCCAAGCAAGAGAATGACAACCTGTCAGAAGTGCATCAGAACTAACGATATCGAGAATGTAGGAAAGACTGCAAGACACGGCACTTTCTTCGAAATGCTCGGTAATTTCAGCTTCGGCGATTATTTCAAAGAGCAGTCACTGAATTGGGGATGGGAATTCATCACTGAATGGCTACACCTTCCTGAAGATAAGCTCTGGGCAACAATATATGAGGACGATGACGAGGCCTTCGAAATCTGGAGAAAGATCGGAATGCCAGAGGAGAGGATAGTTAGACTTGGCAAGGACGATAACTTCTGGGAAATCGGTCTTGGCCCTTGCGGACCTTGCTCTGAGATTTACTACGACAGAGGCGAAGAATATGGATGCGGAAGTCCTGACTGCAAGCCAGGCTGTGACTGCGATAGATATCTTGAATTCTGGAACCACGTATTTACTCAATTTTCCAAGGAAGAGGACGGCTCATATTCTAATTTGGCTCATCCAAATATCGATACAGGAATGGGTCTTGAGAGACTTGCTTGCATTATGCAGGGCGTAGATTCCATCTTCGATGTTGATACCATCAGACATATTCTTACTGCTGTTACAGATATGGCAGGAGTTGAATATCAGGCAGGCGACCACAAGGTAGATGTAAGCGTAAGAATCATTACCGACCACTTGAGATCCATGGTATTTATGATAGGTGATGGAATTCTTCCATCAAACGAGGGCAGAGGATATATTCTCAGAAGAATTATTCGCCGTGCTGCAAGACATGGCAGACTTCTTGGCATTAAGGATGAGAACTTCCTTGTTGAGCTTTCAAATAAGGTAATCGAGATATCCGGTGGAGCATATCCTGAATTAGTTGAAAAGAAAGACTATATACAGAAGATTATTAAGATTGAAGAGGACAAATTCGCAAAGACTCTCGACAAGGGACTTGCAATCCTCGAGGATTATATCGCAGAGACTAAGGAGAGCGGTAAATCCGTACTTGACGGTGCTAAGGCTTTCAAGCTCTATGATACTTACGGTTTTCCTGTAGAGGTTACTGCTGAGATTCTTGAAGAATATGATATGCAAATCGATATGGACTCATATACAGAGCATATGCAGGCTCAGAAGGATTTGGCTCGTGCAGGACAGAGAAATACAGAAGAGGATGCATGGAGAGATGCTTCAGAATATTCTGATCTTCCACATACTGTTTTCCTCGGTTACGAGCAGGACAAGGCCGATGCAAAGATCCTTTATGTAGGGGACTTTGACAAGGATAAGAAATTCCTTATTTTCGACCAGACACCATTCTATGCTACAAGCGGTGGACAGATTTACGATACAGGAATTGTTAACTGCAAGGGAACTTCAGTTGAAGTTGTCGAGGTAATGAAAGAGAATGGAATATTCCTTCATGTTATCAAGGCAGAGGACGCTGGTGAAGTAATGAAGTTCAGGGCAGGCGATGATGCTCATCTTGCTATTGATGTTGTAAGAAGACATAAGATTGGCAGAGACCATAGTGCTACACATCTTCTTCAGCAGGCTCTTAGAGATGTTCTCGGCGACCATGTAATGCAGGCAGGCTCTTATGTAGATGAGAATTATTTGAGATTCGACTTCAACCACTTCCAGCCAGTTACTGCAGAGGAAATCGCAAAGATTGAAGACATCGTCAACGAGAAGATTGATGAATTCCTTCCAATCACAATGCAGGAGATGCCTATCGAGGAAGCAAGAAAGCTCGGCGCGATGGCAATTTTCGGCGAGAAATACGGCGATATCGTAAGAGTCGTTAATATGGGCGACTACAGCATCGAATTTTGCGGTGGTACACATTTAGACAATACCGGAAAAATCGGCTCATTCAAGATTATCAACGAGTTCGGCGTAGCTTCAGGTGTTAGAAGAATCGAGGCTGTAACAGGTTCAAATGTTGTTAAATATCTTGATGGCAAGAATGCAATAATCGACGAGCTTGCAAATGTCCTCAAATCAAGCGAGAATGACATCGTGAGAAGGGCACAGCAGATTGTTTCTGAGAAGAAAGAGCTCGAGAATACGATTAAGGCTTTCAAATCCGACGAAATCAGCGGTTCTGTTGATGCAGTAATTGCTTCTGCTGAGCTTGTTGGCGATATCAAGCTTATTACTAAGAGATTTGATGATACTGACATCGATCAGCTGAGGAAGCTTTCGGACGCTGCTAAGGAGAAGTGCGATTCTGTTGTAATGATTTTCGCAGCAGTTAACGGTGAGAAGCTGAGCTTTATCGCATCAATATCAGATGATCTTGTAGGCAAGGGCTATCATGCCGGAAAGCTGATTAAAGAAGTAGCATCAGTTGCAGGTGGTAGCGGTGGCGGAAAGGCTAATATGGCACAAGCCGGCGCAAAGGATGCAAGCAAGATTGATGCAGCCTTCGCCAAAGCTAAGGAATTATTATAGTTAATAATTTATGTGAATATGATGGAGGACAAGAAGATGAGCAAGAATACTATTACATTTGAGGGACTCAAGGACGATCAGATCAACAAGAAGCAGGCTCTGATGGAGGTATATGCGGCATTAAGCGACCGCGGATACAATGCTATTGATCAGATTGTAGGTTACCTTACCTCAGGAGATCCTTCATACATTACAAGTCACAACAACGCAAGAAATATGATTCTGAGAATTGATAGAGACGAGCTCTTGGAAGAAATTCTCAAGGCTTACTTGAATCTCTAATTAAACTCTATCAGACTCTATCAACTCTAACAAAACTCTTTTATAAACTCTTATCAAAGAAATAATGAAAAGAATCCTTGGACTTGATGTTGGTGATAAAACCGTGGGGGTCGCTGTCAGCGACCCTCTTGGCATACTTGCAAGTGGCGTTACAACAATTGAGCGCGTCGGAATTCGCAAGGATACGGGTAAAGTTATTGACTATATCAAGGAATACGACTGTGATACTGTTGTGATAGGCTTGCCTTTGAATCTCGAAGGCGAGGACAGCATACAGACAGAGAAGGTAAGGGCGTTTCGGACAATGCTCGAGAACAAGCTCAAGAGCCTGGGGCCTTTATCTAAAGTGAGAATTGAATGGCAGGACGAGAGGTATTCAACCTGCGAGGCAGAAGAGGTCCTCATAGAAGCAAATATGTCCAGGGAGGACAGAAAGAAGATTATCGATAGGCAGGCAGCCATCGTGATTTTACAAAGATATTTAGATTCAATCAAAGATATTTAGATTAAATATTAAATTAAATATTTAAACGTTTGGATTCTGATTAAACAGAAGATAAACAGAAGATAAACAATAGATAAACAACAGACAAACAACAGACAAATAGGGGATGAAGATGATTAAGCTGAACAAAAGCGGTAAATTGAATTTTATAATAGCTCTGGAGATTGCAATACTTGCAATTATTTTTTGTGCAGTTGCAATGACTGTTGATGTAAGACCGGTAGGTCCTAAGAACAGTCTTGTCGGATTAGCAAGCCTCAATCTGGCATTTCACAACAACATCGGCGTGAATATGACATGGTACAAAATAACACAGGTACTTGGATACCTCGCATGCCTTCTTGTTGCTGTTATGGCTGTTATCGGTCTTATCCAGCTTATCAAGAGAAAAAGCCTTCTGAAG
Source organism: Sphaerochaetaceae bacterium (assembly GCA_963588675.1). Lineage (GTDB taxonomy): Bacteria > Bacillota > Clostridia > Peptostreptococcales > Anaerovoracaceae > Crickella. The sequence goes on from CAVAIH010000039.1 coordinate 7,744, forward strand.
GTAGACAAGACCATACTTGAGGCAGGTTGTCTATATCTTGTGATGTTCGCTCTATATGTAATCTTCGAGAAATTAGCATTAAATTACAGACCTATTATTATGCCAGGAGAGACTGCTTTGGAGGCATCTTTTCCATCATCGCATACAATGCTTGGAATCGTGGTATTCGGAAGCATTGCAATGATAGCAAAGGATTATATCCAAGATAGCAAGATCTGCAGAATCGTTAAGATAGTTATGATCCTTCTTCTTATAGCGATAGTTGTCGGCAGACTTCTCTCCGGTGTTCACTGGATGTCAGATATAGTTGCAAGCGTTCTGATTAGCGCAACACTGCTTCAGCTCTTTCATTCATTCAGAGTAGTAATTAAGGGGGGAAAATATGATCAGCTGTAAGGAATATACAATACTTGAAAAACAACGCATAGCTGAACTGCCGATTAAGAATATAAAATTTGATATTTTCCAGGTAGGGGACAACCCTGCTTCAAATGCATATATCAGAGGTAAGATGAAGGACTGCGCAGAGGCTTCAATCAAGGCCGAGCTTCACAAGTTCGATGAGTCCATTACTCATGATGAGCTTGCGCGCGAAGTAGCAAAGGCAGCAGAAGACAGCGCCGGCATCATCATTCAGCTTCCGGTACCTTCTCATATTAACGCCTTTAAGATTATAAGAGAACATACAAAGCCTTATCAGGATGTTGACGGCTTTGTTTTTGATGTAAACGAGCCATGCACTCCACTTGGAATTATAAATTGGCTCGAATTCAACAATGTAGAAATCGAAGGCAAGAATGTCGTTATAATCGGTAGAAGCAGAATCGTCGGAAGACCGCTTGCCAAAATGATGGAAAAGAGAAACGCCACTGTTACTCTTTGCCACAGCAAAACGTCAGACGAGAGCATGAAGAAATTCTGCCAACTTGCAGATATAATCGTAGTAGCGGTAGGGCGACCTAAATTTTTCTCATTTGATGTGACGGATAAAAAACCTATAATTGTGGATGTAGGAATAAATCGCGTCGAGAATAAAAAATTAGTTGGTGATGTAGATAAAGAATATATGGAAAAACAAGGCTGTTATGTAACGCCAGTTCCTGGGGGAGTAGGGCTTCTCACAAGATTGGCGCTTATCCAGAACATCATTAAGAACATAGAAAAATAGATTAAAAGAGATGGAACTATTCCTTAAATCACAATTTTGGGAATAGTTATAGCATAAACAAAAGGAGGACGATCATGAAAGAGCTTCGCAAAGAATTAAGTATCAGAACCACTCTTGTCGAAGAAGAAAAGATTTCTTATGCGTCTGAAGAAATTTTTCTTCCTGACGGCGGTATAGATTGTAATGAAGGCTGTAATCCCTACGGCTTTCCTTCAGAATTGTTCGAAGCAATGAGAAACTTCGACATTAAGAGATTTGGTCCTTACCCACATAGCCATGCAATCAACGATGGCCTTGCAGAATATTGGAAAGGATATTCGGATATCGAGCCTGAGAACATCCTCCTTGCAGACGGAAGTATAAATGCCCTTTATACTATATTTGGCATATTCAATAATCCAGGCGCAGTTGTTCTTGGAATTTCTCCTCAATTTACAGATGCCGAAATGACTGTTAAATTGCTTGGCATGGAATATCGCTCAGTCAAATTAAGAAAAGAAAATAATTACAGATTTGATGCAGACGAATTTATTTCCAATATAACAGACGATGTCAAGGTCATCTATATTGACAATCCTAACAATCCAACTGGTCAGATGATCGGCATTTACGAAATTGAGAAAATTCTCGGACGCGCAATTGAAGTTGGCGCTGCTGTAATCATAGACGAGGCTTATGGAGACTTTATGCCTAACCAGAATTCGGCAATGCAACTTACAGAGGAATATCCTAATTTAATCATGGTTCGCACCCTTTCTAAGGCTTTCGGCCTTGCGGGCCTCCGTGTTGGATATGTAATTGCGCCAAAGACTCTTATCTCATATATGAAAAAGATCGTTAATCCATACCAGGTAAGCGAATTTGCAAGAGAAATGGCTGGCGAGGCCCTCAAGAACCCTTATCACGTATGGGAAAACATTCAGGATTTCGCAAAAATGAAGCGCGATATTCGTGAAGTGCTCAAGACTCCGGGGCATCTTAAGCTTGCAGAGACTTATGACACCGTTTCAATCTTCCTGCTCCTGCATGATGATCCAAGTGTTGACCTTCAGAAGCTCTTCTGGGAGAACAAGGTGCTCTGTGTCTCGGGTTATAGCTTCGATTCACTCGATAAAGACTCTGCTCGAATCCGTTTGCCAAGAATCGACGAATTCCCTGTGCTTTTGGATGCAATTAAGACAATTCATCAGGCGTAATTTTCGATTTAAGCGATTTTTTGTATAACTTATGTGTAACTGACCCTCTAATTGCGTTATTTCGTCAAATCAAAGAAATATAGGCAAATAGAGGGTTTTGCAAAATAAAGGAGTATTTCATATGAATAAGCTTACAGAACTTATCAAAAACGACATGAAACCCGCACTTGGCGTTACAGAACCAGGTGCAATCGCTTTTGCAGTCGCTACCGCTAAGGAAAAAACTACCGGAGAGATAATTAAGGTCGAAGTTGCGCTTAATTCCGGAATGTATAAGAATGCTTTTACATGCGGAATACCTAACTCCGCGAATTTTGGCAATCTCTACGCAGCAGGACTTGGCGCTGTAGCTGCGAGAGCCGATCTCGGACTTGAATCGCTTGCCTATATCACCAAGGAAGACGACGACAAGGCCAGTGAATTAGTTGATGCTGGAATCATCGATGTGCATATGGATCACTTCGGCTCGGAGATTACGATTGAGGCTTGCGTTAAGACAGAAAATGATATTTGCACAGTATATATTCGCGATGCGCATACAAATATTGTAAAAATCGTTCTTAACGATGAAGTAATATTTGAGAAAAATTCGGAAAATAACAACGAAAATAATTACAATTTCGACAATGACTCCCCTGCTCCGCTTATCCACAAGTACAGCCTGCAGGAAATTTTCGATTATGTTGAGAGCGTGGATGCTGAGGAGATATCGTTCATACAGGATGCTTTTACAATGAATCTTGAGTTACTTGATGAAGGATTGAATTCAGATAGAGCGCAAATCGCCAAGAATTTATATAAAGCTAACGGTAACAAGCTTATTTCTGATGATGATCTTGCTACAGCACAGCTTATGTGCAACGGCGCGATTGAAGCAAGGGTTCTTGGCTTATCCAAGCCTGCCATGAGTATAACCGGCTCGGGTGCCCATGGAATAATTGCGACAATGCCACTTTACGCATATAATGCCGTGCACAATGGTACAGAGAATAACAAAAAGCTTCTTCGTGCGACGGCTTTAAGCTATTTAATTTGCATGTATATTAAGGAATATTCGGGTAAGCTCTCAGCCTTCTGCGGATGCGGAATTGCCGCAGGAACAGGAACTGCTTGCGGACTTGCCTACCTTATGGGAGCAAATAAGGATCAATTAGAATTGTGTATACAGAATATGTCGGCAGGCCTTACCGGAATGATCTGCGATGGCGGAAATCATGGATGTGCCATGAAAGGAATCGTAGCTACAGATGCCGCATTTCGCTGTGCAAAATTTGCGATAAATAATGTGGCTATCGAAGGCATACATGGAATCAATGGCCTGAATGCCGAGGATACCATGAGAAATATGGGCCTTATTGCCTCCCCTGGCATGGTCAAGACCGAAGAGACCATTGTTGAAATTATGCAGAATAAATAGGATTTTTTCCGATTTTTCCGGTTTTAGCAGGCGCTCCCGTTCCGCCTGAAG
>CAVAIH010000040.1:0-11464 GCA_963588675.1 Sphaerochaetaceae bacterium
CCGACTACAGAGAAGGTGAGAGAGGCAATATTCAGCATGATCGCCTCGTGGATTCCAGACGCTGTCGTTCTTGATTTGTTTGCAGGCTCTGGAGCTCTTGGGCTGGAAGCACTTTCAAGGGGCGCAGGAATAGCATATTTCAATGAATTAGACAGGAAGAATTACAAAATTCTGTCTTCGAATATCAATCACTGTCGTGCAGAAGAGAAATCACATGTTATGAATGGGGATTTCCGCACCTGCCTAGAGAAATTAGGGCTTAAGAATGTCAAGCTTGATGTCATTCTAATGGATCCTCCATACCACGAAGGATATTATGAAGAAGCCTTCGATCTTATAAATGAGATGGATCTTCTTGACGAAGGAAGCATTGTCGTAGCAGAACACCTTTACGATAATAAATTATCGGAAAGTTACGGCAGGCTTCGCAAAATCCGCGAAAAAAAATACGGAACGATAGGCGTTGACTTGTTCATAGCCGAGTAGTTGTGATAGAATAAACAGAAGTTTGAGATATTTATCTTAAGAGGAGGAGTATGAGTAGGACAGCCTTATATACTGGATCATTTGATCCTATTACAAATGGTCATCTGGATATCATCGAAAGGTCTGCTAAGCTCTTTGACACTCTCACAGTAGCTGTTATTGATAATGTAAGCAAATCATCGATGTTCAGCTTAGACGAGAGGGTTCGCATTGTAAAAGATGTCGTAGCGCATATTCCTAACGTTGAAGTAGCTTCTTTCTCGGGCCTTCTTGCGGATTTCGTAAATGAGAACGATTTCTCCGCAGTTGTACGCGGGCTTAGAAGCGTCACTGATTTTGACTACGAGATCACAATGGCGCAGATGAACGATAAGCTTTTCGACAAGGCCGAGACTGTTTTTCTTATGACAGCACCTGGCAATTCATTTATCAGTTCAAGCTTAATTAAGGAAGTGGCAAGTCTTGGAGGCGATGTTTCGGAACTTGTTCCGGCAAATGTCCTTAAAGATATTCAAAAGAAGCTGAATCAATAATTTTCAAACATCAAATTAGAAATAACACACATATTATATGGAGGATACATAAATGGATGATGCAAGCGTAAGAGTAATATCACTATTAGATGAGATGGAAGAACTTGTTAACGAAAGCAGTAAGGTTCCTTTTACCGAGAACAAAATGATCGATACTGATACACTTATGAGCATTATTAAGGATATCAGACTTGCTCTGCCAAGAGATCTTAATGAGGCTGAGTGGATTAGACAGGAGAAGGAAAGAATTATTCAGGAATCGAAGGATGAATACCAAAGAGTAATTCAGGCAGCTCAGCAACAGGCCGAATATCTCATCGAGACAAACGTGATTAAGAAGGAAGCTGAGAAGAGAGCAAATGCGCTGGTTGCTGAAGCCGAGAATCAGTCGAGATATATTAAATACAAGGCATATTTATATATAGATAATCTTCTTTATGATATGCAGAATGAGGTTGTAAGCGTTCGCGAGAAATATCTCCAGCCAATGAATGATTATTTCGATGAGGTGCTGTCCTCCATCAATGTGCAGTTCAACGGAAACAGACAGGAAATGAAGAACCTGGCAGAGCGCGTACAGATCAGTGATCTTCAGTATGATAACGACGAAGAGAACGAAGAACAGTAGATAACAGTAGAGAATAATAGAAGTAAGAAAAGATTGAAGAATAGAGAGAAGATGTAGCTTATGAAGACGGCAGGAATAGTATGCGAATATAATCCTCTTCATAATGGGCATATTTATCATCTGAACGAGACCAGAAGGCTTAGCGGTGCAGATGCTCTTGTCCTTGCGATGAGCGGGAACTTCGTCCAAAGGGGAGAGCCTGCCATACTTGACAAGTGGGAAAGGGCTCGCCTTGCGGTTTCTGCCGGCGCAGACTTGGTTCTCGAAATTCCAACGCTTTACTGCCTTGCAGATGCAGGGCGATATGCAAAAGGCGGAATCGGTACATTGAAGGCTCTTGGTATCTGCGATTTCATATCCTTCGGGAGTGAGTCGGGAGACCTTGAGTCTCTTTCTCTAATTGCCGAAAGATTGGCGGATAATAAAGAAGAAATAGATAAGATCATTTCTGAGAATAAGGATTTAGGACTCTCTTTTCCGACGGCCAGGGAATTGGCTTACGAGAATATCTTCGGCGACGCGAGCAGGGCTTCAAGCAAAGATGCGTTCGATGATGCAGACAAAGATGCAAACCAGGATGCGAACAATGGCAGGAATGCTGAAATTCCAACTTCTTCTAATGACATTCTTGCCATCGAATACCTGAAGCAAATTTCAGATTCCGGATTGAAGCCTATTACGGTCAAAAGAATCGGTGCTTCATATAATGAAGAACTAAATGATGGGAAGCAATTCCAAAGTGCAAGTGCAATAAGAAAAGCCTTAGAAAAAGGCGAGGATGTCTCACCATACGTACCGGCCGATGTGCTACTTAAGCTCAATCAGGCAAGGGCTCTTGGAAGATTCGGCAAACCTGCGGAAGAGAGATTGTTTAATTTGATTCGATATGCAATCATTTCTTCTACCGTCGAGCAAATCGACGAGTGTCCGTCAGGAGGAGAGGGGCTCGGTAACAGAATTAAAGAAGCTGTTATCAAGTCGGACAATTTGCAAGACCTTCTTCTTGCTAGCAAAAGCAAGCGCTATACATACACAAGGCTGTCAAGGCTGCCCTTCAAATACTCCTTGGGATGGACCGCAGAATGTATGATTATGAGACGATTCCGTATATACGAATTCTTGCAGTAAGCGAGAGGGGAAGAGAACTTCTTTCTATAGTAAAGAAGAAAGAGTTCAATTCGGCGCCTTTGCTTACCAACATCAACAAGAACTGCAACGAATTGTCATCTTATGGCAAGAGCGTGCTTGATTTGGATATCAAGGCAGTGGATATATATAATATGATCTGCGCTAGGGATCTATATAAGGAATCCGATTATTGCAAAAGACCGTATATCAAGAGCTAAGTCATTAGCTAAATCAAGAATTTATCGCATTTTGCAAAGAAAATTCCATTGACAAGCAAGGCGATAATGAATATAATAAATCGGTGTCAATCAAACAGATAATAGAATTTTACATATAAGGAGGTGTCGACGGATGGCAGTACCTAAGAGAAAAACTTCACAGGCTAAGACAAGTAGCAGAAAGGCTGCTAACATGAAGAAGACGGCAACTGGACTTTCAACTTGTCCTCAGTGCCACGAGCCTAAGCTTCCACACAGAGTATGTCCTAACTGCGGTTACTACGACGGCAAGGATGTAGTTAGCGAATAGTTGAAGCAACGAGCCGATGCAAGCCCTTGTGCTTGCATCTTTTTTTTTTACAAAAGGCTTGTTTTCTTGTAAAATTAAAAGAGCGCGCTTGCGCCCGCGGAAGCACCGCAAATCCGCAGGCGAACAAGTCTTGATCGATCAATGAATGGAGGATTCGATATGTATTTCAGAGTTGAGAAAGAAATTTTTGATAAATTGCCTAATGCTTGCTTTGGCGTTGTTATGGCAAGAGGAATAGATAATAGCAAGGCGTATCCTGAGATTGAGAAGCTTCTTGCCGAAAGTATCAGGACGGCGGAAGAGCATTTCGAGGGAAAGAAGGTTAAAGAAGAGCCAGAGATTCTGCCATACAGAGAGGCATTCAGAACGCTCGGAATCAATCCTAATAGGTATCTTTGCTCAATCGAGGCTCTTTTCACGCGCATTGCTAAAGGCCAGGGCATGCCTTACATCAACCCTGTTGTAGATATTGGCAATGCCGTATCGCTTAAATATACTTTGCCTATGGGCGCGCATGATCTTGGCGGTAGCAATGAGGATATTTGTATTCGTCTGGCTAAAGACGGCGATACATTTCTTCCATTTGGCGCCGATGAAGAAGAAGCACCTGGTGAAGGCGAGGTGGTATATGCGGTCGGTCAGCAGGTTCGTACAAGACGCTGGACTTGGAGACAGAGTGAACACGGCAAGATTAGCGCTGAGACATCGGATGTTTTCTTTCCTATAGACGGCTTCACTGATTTCAACAAGGATAAAGTGGTAATGGCTCAGGCTGAGCTCGAGAAGCTTCTTAAGGAAATTTTCCATTGTGAAACAAAGACTGGCATTGTAGATTGCAATAACAGAGAAATGGAATTATAGGATTTTGTGATATAATATAATATCTATGTAATATCAGCGCTACATCAACGCAAAATCAACGCAAAACAATTATTAAATCAATGAATTGTCGGGGCTCGTGCTTCCGATATACCCGTTGATATATAAATAGGAGAAATAATGGCAGAGCAGAAGAAAAGAGGACCGGGAAGGCCAAAGGGCAGTAAGAATAAGAAGCAGGCTACTCCGGTTTCCGCAAAGACCAAGGAAGAGAGAATACGCGAAATGCAGGAGCAAAGACATGCTGACCGAAAGGTAATCGACGAGATTTGGGCGATTACCATTATTGCGCTTGGCATTCTTTTCTTCTTCACGATTTTCCTTGATACAACAGGTGCCTTCGGGCAGAAAATTCACGATATTTGTCTTGGCTTGTTCGGCTTCATGGCCTACGTACTGCCATTTCTTCTTGTGATTGGCGGATTGCTTCTGTTCGCCCAGAAATTGCAACACATAAACGCAAGAACTGCGGTTTTTTCTATACTAATCTACATAAATCTCTGCGTTCTTAACTCATACCGCTTCATCAACGAGTCAAAGCTTGCATATGGATTTATTGAGATCGCGCAATTCTATGAAGACGGAATTGCTGGCAAGAAGGGCGGAGCTGTAGGCATGGAAATCGGAAGCCTGCTCGTTAAATTCTTCGGAATGCCAGGCCTTCTAATTATTGCAATTTCAATCATTCTTATCTCATTACTGCTCGTTGCTAACACGCCGATTTCTAATGGTATCGACAAAATCAAGAATAAGAGAGAGGAAAGAAGAATCCTGTCTGAGCTTGACGCGGCAGAGAGAAAGAAAAACGAACAGCTTCAGCTTAATTCAGCGCCTGCGCAGTCTGCAGGGCGCCCACCACAGCTGATTGATTCGTCGAACAAGAACGTAGCGACTAATAACGCTCCTAAAATCTTAGAACCTTCTAAATATACGAAGACTACGAAATCTTCGAAGACTACGCCTGAGCTTGACGAAGAGAGCAAGAAGAAGATGTTCGATCTTTTCAAGGCCGATGATAATTTCTCGCCATCTGAAGACGAGACTTCCGCAGACTACATGCCTTCATATAATAAGGAAGAGAAGGAGTGGATCGGCAGGCCGGAGAAGAACAAGAGCTATGGGCTTAACGGCACGGTCGAAAAGCATGAGGGCTATGGCCTGAACGGATATGACGAAATAAATTTCAATGCGTTCAAGAATAATATGAAGCACATCGAGGATGCTGTAGATGAGATGCCAGAGATGAATACTCCTATGCAAGTAGCAGGAGCTACAGCGGTTGCATCAAATGTGATCGGCGCAGTTTCGGAATTCAGACCTGCAGGATCTCATGCGACAGAGAGAAGGCTTAATGAGCTTGAGAATGAAGAGCATGCCAAGAATAGCGAAACAGGAAAGAAGTCTAAGTCGGAGCACGCTAAGGACGCCAAGGACAATGTGAATACGGATGATGTTGCAAATGATATTACCAGCGGTTTGGAGAATTCTGGCACTGACGAATTATATAAGCTTCCACCTATCGACCTTCTGAAGAAAGGCAGGGGCGGTAAGCAGATGATGTCTGATTATCAGCTCGAGCAGAAATCTGCTCTGCTTCAGCATACTCTCGCTGACTTCGGTGTTGATGCTAAAGTTCTCAGCGTTACTCAGGGCGCTTCTGTTACAAGATACGAGGTTCAGCCTGCTACGGGTGTAAAGGTATCTAAGATCACAAGCCTTGTTGATGATATTGCTCTTAATATGAGAGCGAAGTCGATAAGAATAGAAGCTCCTATTCCTGGCAAGGCTGCCGTTGGTATCGAGGTAGAAAACGATAAGCCTTCAACTGTTCTTGTGCGAGACCTTATCGATTCACCGGAATTTGCGAACTCCGAGTCTAAGCTTACTTTTGTAGTAGGCAAGGATATTTCCGGAAATAATATTGTAGCTGACCTCAAGGGAATGCCGCATCTTCTCATCGCTGGCGCCACGGGTTCAGGAAAGAGCGTGTGCATAAATTCAATAATTGCATCCTTCCTTTACAAGGCAAAGCCATCAGAACTCAGGCTCATCATGATTGACCCTAAGGTTGTAGAACTTGGCAATTATAATGGAATTCCACATCTTCTTACCCCGGTTGTGACTGATCCTCGCAAGGCTGCAAGAGCTCTTGGCGAGGCCGTAGCAGAGATGAATAAGAGATATGAGGATTTCGCAAAATGGGGTGTTAAGGACCTATCTTCGTATAACGAGCTTATGCGCGCGAATATGGAGCCACAGAATTGCAAGCCTGAGGTTGTAATTATTATTGACGAGCTTGCCGATCTTATGATGGCTTCTCCAACGCAGGTTGAGGAATCGATATGCAGACTTGCGCAGAAGGCAAGGGCAGCAGGTATGCACCTGATTGTCGCTACACAGAGACCTTCTGTAGATGTTGTAACAGGTCTTATCAAGGCGAATATTCCTTCGAGAATTGCCTTTAGCGTTGCTTCGCAGATAGACTCAAGAACAATTCTTGACATGGCAGGTGCCGAAAAGCTTCTCGGAAAGGGCGATATGCTTTTCTCGCCTGTCGGAAGCAGTAAGCCATACAGAGTTCAGGGACCATATATTTCCGATTCTGAAACAGCAAAGATTATTGATTTTGTCAGAAGACAGGGCAAGACCGATTACAACGAAGAGCTTTCTAATGCAATAGAAAACAACGGCGAATCTAAGTCTGACAGCGTACAGGATGAGCTTACAGAAGACGCAATAGCATTCATACTGAAGTCTAAGCAGGCATCCGTATCTATGCTTCAGAGAAGGTTCCGCATCGGATACAACAGAGCGGCAAGAATCATTGACGAAATTGAGGAAAGGGGCATCATCGGGCCTTCGGATGGCAGTAGACCAAGGCAGGTTCTCATCACTGAGGATGAATATTACGGAAATTCCGAGGAAGTATTTGAAGATGATCAGGACAAAGCTGTAATTGATGATGCCAACCATAACGCTAATGATGACGGTTCGGCTGATGTTACAAATAATGCTGACTTTGATGAATAATCATGAGGCATAAGTCTTGAGAGGATAAAAGAATTTACATAAAGAAGATATATGAAAAAGATTTATATTGATACACTTGGCTGTGCCAAGAATGAATATGACTCACAAATGCTAGCAGCCGAGCTTATTAAGCGAGGCTGTAGCCTTGTGTTTGAACCGGAAGAGGCGGATTATCTTATTGTAAATACCTGCGGTTTTATCGACGACGCTAAGAGAGAATCAATCGAGAGAATTTTCGAGCTTTCGGAATATGATGACAAGAAGCTTATCGTAACGGGTTGTCTGTCCCAGCGCTATCATGACGAACTCGTCACGGAGATGCCAGAGGTCAGCATGTTCTTTGGCGTAAATGACTATGATAGGATTCCAGATATAATCATGGAAGATGGCTCATCAGCCTGTGCAGATGAAAGCCCTCTCGCCGACATGGTAGATATGGTAGACATGGTTGGAGAGAGCGAGGATGATCTTCCTTATAGAGTAAGAATTCTTCCTGAGGGCTCTCATACAGGAGTTCTCAAGATTGCAGAAGGCTGTAATAACGCTTGCTCGTTCTGCGCAATCCCTTCAATTAGAGGCAAATTCAGATCCAAGAAAATCGAAGATTGCATCCACGAGGCCGAGGATATGGCAGAGGCGGGCATCACCGAAATCGTATTGATTGCCCAGGATACATCCCAATATGGCATTGATTTATACGGAAAGCTAATGCTTCCCGAGCTTATTAAGAAGATTGCCGAGATTGAGAAGATTCATTGGATCAGACTCATGTATGTTTACGATAACGGTATTACAGACGAACTGATTGATGTAATCGCAAGCGAGCCTAAGGTATGTAAATACATAGATATTCCAATTCAGCATATCTCAGATAATGTCCTAAGAAGGATGAGAAGGCAGTCTACATCTGCTTCAATCAAGGAATGTATTAACAAGCTAAGACAAAGGATACCTGGCATACACATAAGAACGACACTGCTTGTCGGTTTCCCTGGCGAGAGCGAAGAAGATTTTGCGGAACTTTTGCAATTCATCGATGAATACGAGCTTGACAGACTCGGAGCATTTGCTTTCTCAGATGAAGAAGGCACAGCATCCTATCTTCTTGACGGCAAGCTCGATGAGGAGCTTAAGCTTGCAAGGCAGGAGGCTGTAATGCAACATCAGCAGGCTGTCAGCGAGAAGCTTAATGCCAGAAAAGTCGGTCAGCAAATGGAAGTGCTGATTGAGGAATCCTGTGGAAACGGGACATATGTCGGAAGGAGCCAGTTCGACGCACCTGAAATCGACTGTGATGTAATCGTTTTCTCCGAAAGAGAAATCGAATTAGGTGAATATATCAATGTTGAGATAACAGAAGCCTATGAATATGATCTTGAAGCTACGGAGGTATAAGAAATGAATCTACCTAACAAATTGACAATCGCAAGAATTATCGCTGTGCCATTCTTCATCGCTTTTTTCATGATGAGAATGTATGCAATCGCACTTGTAATTTTCTGTCTTGCATCGCTTACGGACATGCTCGACGGCAAAATAGCAAGGTCAAGGGGGCTTGTAACCAACTTCGGTAAAATCATGGACCCACTCGCTGACAAGATTCTTGTATATTCGGCACTTTGCCTTTTTATTGATGACAAAATCATCTCCGGATGGATGCTCATCGTAATTCTCGCAAGAGAATTTGCTGTTGCAGGAATGAGAACAGTCGCTGCATCGGAGGGTCGCGTTCTTGCGGCAGGAATGTCGGGAAAAATCAAGACAGTGCTTCAGATGTTTGCTGTAATATTCATTATTCTCGGCCTTGCAATTCCTGCTTATTCAATTATCTATAAGATTGGCATGGTCGTATTCTTCGCATCGCTTATCATGACTGTATATTCGGGCGTTGAATACATTTACAAGAATAAAGACGTTTTCTCAATGTAAGTTGTGAAAGGATTTAATTTATGAAAGTCGCAATAATTGCTGTCGGAACAGAATTGCTCTTTGGACAGACCGTAAATACGAACGCAACATATCTTTCAAATAAGCTCAATTTGATGGGCTTTGATGTCATGTATCACTATGTTGTAGGGGATAATCCAAAGAGGCTCGAAGAGATTCTCGGAGAGGCCTTTGATAAGGTCGACCTTGTCATAACGACAGGCGGTCTTGGGCCAACTCAGGATGATTTGACTAAGGAGATTGTCTCTGAATTCATGGGCGCGAAGCTCTATACTGATGAGTCTGTTGTTAAGGAACTCCATGATTTCTTCGACGCTCGCGGAAGAAAAATGACCGACAACAACAAGAAGCAGGCTCTTTTACCTGAAGGATGCACTGTTTTCCATAATAACGCCGGAACAGCGCCTGCCTTCGCACTTGAGAAAGACGGCAAATGCGCAATCTGTCTGCCGGGGCCTCCTCGCGAAATGACGCACCTTTTCGAGACCTTGGTATATGATTTTTTGCAAAAATTCCTTTCAAAGAAGATGTACTACAGGGTGGTACGCACGATAGGAATCGGCGAGTCCGACTTCGAGGATATGCTACTGCCTTTGATTGACGGACAGACGGATCCGACGCTTGCTACTTACGCCAAAGAGGGCGAGTGCACGCTTAGAATTGCAAGCCAAAGGGACACAATGGAGGAAGCAAAGCAGGCGGTCGACGAGATGCTCGTCAAGGTTGTCGAAATCTGCGGAGAATATATTTATAGCGTAGATGACGAGGAAATCTCTGAGGTAATAGTTAAGGAACTTAAGAGGCTTGGGCTTACACTTGCAAGCGCTGAATCCTGCACTGGCGGGCTTTTCTCGGCGAGCATTACGGATGTTTCGGGCGCCTCTGATGTATTCAAATACGGATATGTCACATACAGCGAGGAAGCTAAGATAAGCGCGCTTGGCGTTTCTGCAGAGACGATTGATAAATATTCTGTCGTAAGCAGTCAGGTCGCTGAAGAGATGGCCGAGAAGTTAAAGAAAATAAGCGGTGCAGATATTGCTGTATCTATTACAGGGTATGCTGGTCCGCTTGCCGACGAGGGAAGAGAATGCGGTGAGGCATATATCGGCGTTGCTTATAAGGATGTTGTATCAAGCCGTCTTGTTCAGACGCATACTGACAGAAGAGGGTGGAATAGAGGAATATTCAGACTCAATATGATGAAGACAGTATATTCGATTCTCAAAAGTGAGTTTTCTGCCCGATAAAGGGACTTTCTTGACGGATAAAAGGACTTTCTTGTTTGATTTTTCTTAGCATTAGATTTAGTCTTGACATAAGAAAGGAATCATAATATTATTTGAATATAGAACAAATGTTCGTTATTTTCTGAAGGAGGAATTATGGCAGGAAATACAATTGATAACGAAGCGAAGGAGAAGGCTTTACAGCAGGCGTTAGATCAAATACAGAAGCAGTATGGCAAGGGTGCCATCATGAAGCTCGGCGATGACAGCCTATATACGAATCTCGACACTATACCTACAGGCTCTTTGAGTCTTGATATCGCAACAGGAATTGGCGGTTATCCTAAGGGAAGAATTATTGAGATATATGGACCTGAATCATCAGGTAAGACAACTCTTACATTGCATGCTATAGCAGAGACTCAGAAGATGGGCGGTAAGGCTGCATTCATTGATGCAGAGCATGCGCTTGATCCTATCTACGCAAAGAACCTTGGCGTTGATACTGATAACTTGCTCGTTTCACAGCCTGATACAGGTGAGCAGGCACTTGAAATTTGCGAAATGCTTGCAAGAAGCGGAGCAATTGACATCATTGTTATAGACTCTGTTGCAGCACTTGTTCCAAAGGCTGAGATTCAAGGCGATATGGGCGATTCCCATATGGGCCTTCAGGCAAGACTTATGTCACAGGCTCTTCGTAAGATTGCCGGTGCAGTGAATAAGTCAAATACATGCGTAATCTTTATCAACCAGCTCAGAATGAAGATCGGCGTTATGTTCGGTAATCCTGAGACAACCACAGGCGGTAACGCCCTTAAGTTCTATTCTTCGATGAGACTTGATGTAAGAAGAGTTGAGTCAATTAAGAAGGGCGAGGAGATAC
Organism: Sphaerochaetaceae bacterium; assembly: GCA_963588675.1. Classification (GTDB taxonomy): domain Bacteria; phylum Bacillota; class Clostridia; order Peptostreptococcales; family Anaerovoracaceae; genus Crickella. Next base: position 11,275 of record CAVAIH010000040.1, read on the forward strand.
TCGGTAACAGAACGAGAGTCAAGATCGTTAAGAACAAGGTAGCTCCACCTTTCAGGAAGGCTGAATTTGATATCATGTACGGAACAGGTATTTCACTTGCGGGTGATGTGCTTGATACAGCTACAGAGCTTAAGATTATTGACAAAGCAGGTTCGTGGTATAGCTATAATGGCGAGAGAATTGGCCAGGG
>CAVAIH010000041.1:0-11143 GCA_963588675.1 Sphaerochaetaceae bacterium
GCTACCATCGCCGAGCCTATTATGCCTGACGCCGATGTTCCAAGCTTGTTATCTCCGTCATTTGCGAAAGAATAATCAGGCAGAATGCTTGTTTTCTCCTGAAGCTCAGAAGCCTCCTCGGACGCCTCGCTTTCGACGCCATAAGATTCTTCATCGAGCCCCATATTTTCTGAATATCCGCTCTCAGAATTTCCGAAAAGCGACCACTCAAGTCCGTCAGGATTTGAGCTTGCAAATAGCGACAGTCCTCCGCCCACAACAACTGCTGTGACAGCAAGAATCGCTATTGTCTTTTTATAACTCCTCTTATCCTTAACGCCCTCTGATGCGCTAAGCTCCTGCAGAAGCTCTGGTCTTGAATCATAGATAAAGAGCAGTACCGCGCTTGTTATGAATCCCTCAACGAGGCCAATTGCCAAGTGTATAGGTTGCATGATCGCTGTAAAAGCGCCAAGCGGAAGCTCGGTGATTCCCGAAAACGTCGTCTCTAAGACTACCGAGAAAGCTCCAAGTTGCAAGGTGAGAACACAGCCGAGTATCGAAGATAGTATGATTTTCTTTCTATTTGCTGAATTGACATCAGACCCCGCGAAGAGCTTGCTTCTCATTATCGGTCTGTATATGAGAAAATATCCGATGAAGCATCCGTAGAATGCCATGTTCCAGACGTTTGCGCCAAGCGACAGAAGTCCGCCATCCGCAAAGAAAAGGCACTGAATGGTGAGGACAATTATCATCGAAAGGAAGCCCGCATATGGGCCGAGCAAGCCTGCAAGCATCATGCCTCCGCAAAGGTGGCCTGACGAGCCTGTTCCCGGGATTGTGTAATTTATCATCTGTCCTGCGAAAACAAGGGCCGACATTACAGCCATGGTAGGAAGTTTTCTCTCGACCATGTCTCCGTCAACTCCGCCGAGCGTGCGTCCGCTCATTCCGCTGGCCATACCGCTATCTATACCTCCGGCTATACCGCCCTTGAGCGAAGCCGTCGAAGATGCGCCTTCCTTTCTCAGCTTATATATCGATACTGCCGTTGCGCCTGCAGACGCAATATACATTGTCGTTGCAACTGCCGGTGACAGCAGGGAATCTGCCATATGCATAAATAAAGAACCTCCAAGAATTGTGTCTTGGAGGAATTTTCTCATGGTATTTAGGTCCGCGCAAGCCCCGTAGGGGGTTGTTTTTTCTAAGGGCTAGCAGAAAAAAACTAGCGCATATCTCTTAAATGCATCGTCGCGAGGTTGGTAGGTATCGGCTTATGGAAGTAGAAGCCTTGAATAATGTCGCCGTTCATACCAGCTACAATCTCAACGCCTTGAGCCTCCTCGATGCCCTCGAAAACAGTCTTGTATCCAAGCTCGTGGCATGCGTCCACTAAATTCTTCACAGCTATGGCACCCTTCTCTTTGAAGATGCTATTGGTAAGCGAATAATCAAACTTGACAGCCTCGAGCGGGAAGTCAATCCAGTCCAGGACGCTTGTAATTCCACTGCCGTAATCGTCGAGGAAGAACCCGACGCCGAGCTCGTTAATCGCAATCATATTCTCAACAAGTCTTGCGCGATTCTTCTCCTTCGAATATTCGGTAAGCTCTAAGATCAGGCGTGTACCCTCAAAGCTATATTTCTCTGTAAGGCCCTTAACAAATTGTGGGAAATCTTCCCTCTCCGCTGTATGTCTGCTGACATTACAGCTCAGGAACATCTTAGCGCCCAGTCCGCTCCAGTCCTCAAGGACCTGGCAAGCCTTCTCAATCATGTAGCAGTCGAAATCGTGCATCATTTCCTTTGATTCCAGAACTTCCACAAATAGGCTTGGCTTCAGCATTCCGAGCCTGCCGTGATTCCATCTTGCCAGAAGTTCTCCGCCGACTTCCTTTTTATCCTGGGTAGAGACAAGAAATTGAATATAAGTCTCTATCTTCTCGTCTTTAATCGCCTTCCTGATGTCAGTGATCACGGCGAACTTCCCTTTGACATAGTTAATTGGCGCAGAAAAAGGTGCATGGCTCTCTTCTGGCATGTTCTGCGTGTCCTTGTGTTCGCGTTTCGATTCTTCAAATATTGATATCATTTGACCCGAATTCTTTACTACTTTAAAGTGTTGGCTTATTTTTCCGAACATTATGTTAACATAAGCCCCCGACAAAATCGAGGGCTATTCTGCAAAATTATATTCTGTTTTATATTGTGTCTTATAAGAAAAGGTCCACCCTCTCCTGCTTGTTAACATTTACAAGTCCCTGAGTGCTCATCTTGAGGTCAGGAATAACAGGAAGACTCACAAATGCCATATTCATAAATGGCTCCAGGTGCTCAGGTGCGCCGAGGTTATTAGCTGCCTTGCGGACATTCAGATTCTGCTCTCCGAGAGTCTTAGCATCTGCAGTTGTCATAAGGCCTGCGATTTCAAGTTGCATCTCAGCGATGATCTCTCCGTCATCTACTGCAACCATTCCGCCCCTAAGCTTTCTGACTCTCTCTGCTGCTACTGCCATATCCTTATCGTTGGTACCGATTACAATCAGGTTGTGAGAATCATGGGATACACTTGCAGCAATGGCTCCGCGCTGGATGCCTATGCCCTTGATATATCCAAGTCCTGCATGGCCTGTATCCATATGTCTTTCTAATACGGCAAGCTTCAGAATGTCGCGGTCCAAATCTATACCGTTGGATTCCTTATCTATGTCGTTGATTTCCAAATGAAGTTCCTCTGTCAGAAGTTCTCCAGGAACGATGCCTATAACCCTTGCGACTGCCGAAGCCTTGCTCTTGCCGTTCTCGTCCAAAGGCATAGGAATGCGGAATTTTTCTTCTGTAATCTCGTCCATATAGAAGGAGTTCAGAACCGCCTTCATCGTGTGGGATGCAACTTCAGGATCCTCGAAGTCGATTACTTTGCCGTTGTCTACGACCTTGTTGCCGTTAGTATATACGTCTCTTACTTTAACTTTCTCAAGATCATCGAGCACAAGGACGTCCGCAATAAATCCAGGTGCAACAGCGCCTCTTTGCAGAATTCCAAATCTCTCAGCCGCATGAAGCGACGCCATTCTGATTGCGACGATTGGGGACTTGCCTGCCTCGACCGCCTCTCTGATAATCCAGTCTATATGACCATCATTGATTATATCTGTAGGATGCTTGTCGTCAGTTACAAGCAGGCATCTTCTGTTGTATGGCTCCTCAAATAAAGGTAAAAGTGCCTGGAGATTTCGAGCCGCGGTGCCCTCTCTTATCATCAGCCACTGGCCCTTGCTCAGCTTCTCGAGAGCCTCCTCGATGCTCGTGCATTCGTGGTCACTGCTTATGCCACTGCTTATGTACTTGTCGAGGTCTCTTCCCGTAACCATAGGCGCATGTCCATCAACAACCTTGTTGTTGTCGAAGGCGTCTTTGATCTTCTCGTGCACCTGCTCCTCGTCTTTGATTACACCAGGATAATCCATCATCTCAGCAAGTCCGAGAACTCTGTGCCTATCGTAGAACTGTCTAAGGCTTCCTGCCTCGAGCGTAGCTCCTGGTTCGTCAAAAGGCGTTGCAGGAACGCAGGATGGTAGCATGATGAAAACATTCTGAGGTATCCCGTCGCTCATTGCGAGCATATATTTGATTCCGTCAGTTCCGCAGACATTTGCAATCTCATGAGGATCCGCAACGATGGAAGTCGTTCCTCTTGGAAGCGATACCCTTGCAAGATTGGCCGGAGTAAGCATGGTGCTTTCTATATGAATATGTCCGTCGATGAAGCCCGGGCAGATGAATTTACCGCTCACATCCTCGAAGCTGTCTCCTGCCGAGATGTCGATGTCCGCCTTCGTATAATCGCCGACTCCGATGATTCTGTCATTTTCTATTAAGACAGATGCCTTCTCAAGTGTATCAGTGAAAACATTTACGACCGTTCCGCCATATAATAAAGTCCTCATATTTGCTTTGCCTCCTTTATAAGGTTTTATAAAGTTTCAATCCTATCTGTAAGCTCTTTGGCAAGCTCTGGGTCATGAGTAATCAGAAGCACTGTTCTGCCTTCTATACCCGGCTTCCACAATCTCTCGATTACCTCCGCTCTCGTCTCCTCGTCAAGCCCTCTGAAAGGCTCGTCGAATATCATCAGCTTGGCATCATAGAGGAAAGCCCTTGCCATCGCCACTCTATGGCACATGCCTCCAGAAAGCTGTTCCGGCAGGCTGAATTTCTCATCCTGTAATCCGACAGCTTCAAGAAGCTTATTAATCTTTATTATATCATCATTTACCAATGCAAGGTTATCATAAATATTGAGCCAAGGTAACAATCTGTCCTCTTGGAAAAGCACAGAAATATTCCTTGGCGAATTAACAGTTCCTGCGTCCGCTTTCGTAAGCCCGCAGATGATTCTAAGCAAAGTTGTTTTACCGCTTCCCGATACGGCCATGAGTCCTACTCTCTCGCCGGGTTCTATGCGAAGAGAGTAATCGCTGAATATTATTTTGTCACCGAAGGCCTTGTACAGATTGCTTACTTCCAATCTGCCGTCCAGTCCGCCTTCGATGGTATTGTTCGTATTGTTATTGTTAGTTGTATTGTTTGCATTATCGCTTGTGCTGATCTTCTCCCTGCCTTCGCTACTTGCGCTACCTGATCTTCTGCGAATCTTGCTCTTGCTGTATTCCTTGCGGTCAAGCTTTCTGAGCGCCATATTGATCAGCCTTTCACAGCAAATCGCAATCAAAATTATCGCTATTACATAGGCGAAAAGCGTATCGGTTTCGAGATAGTATTTCGCATTCATAAGCTCATAGCCGAGCGAAAACTCAGGTACCGAAAGAACCTCAGCGGTAACAACCGCTTTCCATGAAATCCCGCAAATGATGCTTACTGCCGATTTGAAATAAGGCAGAAGCGACGGAATGTAAATATGCCTTGCTATGCTCGCTCTGTCAAGCCCGTAGACCTTTGCCATCTCAAGATATTCAGGGTTCATGGCGTCAAGTCCTGCAAGGAGATTGGTATATACGATAGGAAAGCACATTATGAAGCAGACCAGCGTAGGCACATTTCCTGCAGTCAGCAAGAAAAGCATATAGATGGCAACCGCCATAATCGGCACTGCCTTGAACATTGCAACAGGCAGTGAGAGAAGGTCTCTTACAATCTGCCATTTCTTTGCCATTCCGCTTAGCACTGCGCCGAAGACTACGGCAAGCACAATCGCAAGAGCGCATCTTCCGATTGTCGCAAGCGCGTCCAAATAGAAGCCTCCATCGCCAAGCAATTTGACAAATGAAAGCGTTGTCATAGCAGGCGTTGGCAGTAGCAACGGTGAATCCACAATCATTGCTACTGCCTGCCATATAGCTATCCAAAAGACCAATATTAAGAATTTCTTTACTATCCTCTTCATAGAATCAGAATTTCTGTTACGCAGATTTGTGTCTTTTTACTTTATCTCTTTACTTTAATTACTTACCTGTATAGTAGATGTCATCGCCAGGAAGAGCTCCGCCTACAGACTGTGGCGCGAACTTGTAAAGAACATTGAAGAATGCCGAAAGTGTAGCCTGGCTGTCCTCAGGGCTCATACAGCTGATGTTGCATCTTGGAATTGCAGACTTAGCAATTTCTACATCTGCAAGGAAGCCTGCATCAACAATCTTCTCTGCTATTTCGTCAGATGCGGTATTTACAGCATCAACCGAATCACTAACCTTCTCAAGGAAAATAGCAACGTCGTCTGCTCTCTCCTCAACGAAGGACTTCTTTGCTATAAGAACGCCCATTGGCAGACTCTGCTCGAACTCATCCGTCCACTCCTCATTAAGGTCTACTGCAACTTTTACAGCATCGCTCTTTGAAGTAACATTTGAAACAAATGGCTCAGGAAGAAGTGCAACCGCACCACTGTTCTGCAGAAGCATCTGAGCTACATCTGCGTGCGCGTCAAGCCACTGTACCTGTACGTCCTCGCCGATTGTCAGGCCCTCTTCCTGTAAAAGAATAGAGAGCACATATTCAGGGGTGCCACCTTTACCGCTTGCGTAGATAGTCTTTCCCTCGAGATCATCAATGTCGTCTACCTCGTTGCCGTTCTCAACAAGATAAAGCACGCCTGAGCAAATCGTTGTCAGCGCAACTATCTGGCCACCTGTCTTATTGTAAAGAACCGATGCAAGATTGCTTGGAACTGCTGCGATGTCGATATCATCGCTTACGAGCTTCTGTACAACCTCGTCTGCTGCCTGATATGTCGTCAAATCAATAAGCTCCTCATCCATGAGATTGACCATTCCCATTCCGGTTGGTCCGTTGAGAGCTCCCACTCTGATTGTGTCGGAAAGCTCCTTGCTACCGCACGACGCCAGCAGTAAAGCCATTGCCGTCACGAGCACTAACGAAATCAATCTTTTAAATTTTTTCATTTTCTCTTCCTCCTTTATTTCTTGGAATAGATTGTCTTTGTACTGACTCCGTGTAGGGCTCCGAGCTTACCCGAGAGGGCACTGATGACATCATTAGATGCGTCAAGAATAATACTGATTATCGAAATATTCTTCTCAGCATAAGGCACTCCCATTCTTCCGATGATATAACTGCCGTATTCGCTTAGCAAATTGTTGATTGCTTCCACAGCACTCCTGTCCTCGACGATGATGCCGATAAGAGCAACCCTTGTATCGCTTGCGTCTGTCATAGTAACCTCCTTTCTTTTTACAAAAAAGGTGTACAAATAGAGTACACCCATACATGAAAAAGCCTATTGTAATTCGTTTGCCTTTCCCCTCAGTTAAGCCTTCGGGCTATCAGTACAAATGTATACTTGGATTATACATAGCAAGCCCCGCATTTGCAAGCATTTCCAAGCTATACAAGTCTTGTATTTGTTGGCTTATACGGCCCTTGCGATAACGCTTACCCACTCACCGCAGTGGACGGTCTCCACAAGTTCCCAGCAAGGGTTGGCCTTAAGCGCCTCTACCACCGAAGCCTCCTTCTCGTCGATAATCCCCGAGGTGATGAAAAAACCGCCTTTTTTTATAAAAAAGTCTGCCTGCCCGCTCGCAAGGAGCTCGATGATAACAGGCGCGAGGATGTTCGCTACGATTATGTCGAAGCCGTCCTCCAGATGATGGGCCTCTTCCACTGAGCGGACTTCGTCTCTTACCCTCTTTTCGTCCAGGATGTTTCCGATTGAAAGCACGAATTCGGCACGCGCGGTATCATTCACATCAGCACACGCCACGGCACTTGCGCCGTCATTTGCCGCGCCATTTTCGGTGACATTTGCCGTGCCAGAGCTTACATTATTCATCGCGAGATTGTCGATAATTATATGCTCGCAGTCAGGATCAAGTTCGGTCGCCATAACCCATGAAGCGCCCTGAGCAAGAGCACATAGGCCGAGTATTCCGCTACCTGTTCCGATGTCGAGCACAGCATCGCCAGCCTTCAAATATTTATCGAGCCCTTCAACGCAGAGCCTTGTCGTCTCATGGGTTCCCGTTCCAAAGGCCGTTCCAGGTTCCATCTCAATCAGCTTAATGCTCCCGTCCGCAATCTGCTTCGCATATTCATCCGGCACAGGCTCCCAAGAAGGCTTAATCAGGATATTTCCGATGAGAAGTGGCTTGTAAAATTTCTTCCAGTTGTTTCGCCAATCATCCTCTCGGCTTTCGCTGATTTCAATCAGGCCCGTACCGATGTCCGCATACTCTGCGATAAGAGACAAGCCTTTTTCAATATCTTCAACTAGAGAATCGAGCACATCTTTCGTGGCCTTGCCTTCCTCTATATAGAAGCTTATAAGCGATGTGCCATCTGGAAGGCTTGATTCTGCATCTTCGTCTGGCAGTAGCTCGGGTTGTGGGTCGATGTACATCGCCGAGAAATCCTCATCGCTTGGTGGGATGTTGTTCTCAATTTCTATCTGATCAAAGCCGAGTCCAAGTAGCATTGCGCTGACCGATTCCTCAGCTTTTTCTGTTGTTGTTATAGTAATCTTCGTCCAGTTCATAGTTGTTCCTTTGCGTTCTCAGGGAGTTCTTGCGCATCTCTCAAATCGTTCTCAAATCGTTCTCAAACCATTATCAAGTATAAAAAATATACATAATTATAACTTGATAATTCCTTGACACAATAGGCTTTTTAGTTATACATTTAGATTAACATATTTCGTGATTTTTTATGTTGTAATATTTAAGAAAGGACAAGGACAATATGGACAAAAAATACGAACCTCTATTCACCCCTTGGAAGATCGGTAATTGCGAAATCAAGAACCGTATCGTACAGCCTTCAATGGGTGGAACTTCCCTTTTCGGATGGCTCGAACCATGCCATTTCGATAAAGAGGCAGCTTACCATATTTTGAACCGTGCACAGCACAATGTCGGCCTGGTACTCCCTGGCATGCAGTGCGTTCGTGATACAATGGGCAAAAGATGGCTTTATCAGAACAAGAAGATGTTTAAGGATCTGGCAGAATGGATGCCTGAATTCCACAAGACAGGATCAAAGCTGTTCATTCAGCTTGCTGGTGGATTCGGCCGTTCAATGGCTATCAACCAGATGATGGTAGATATGCTTCAGAAGAAGCCTTTCGGCGCTATCGCTAAGCCTTTCCTCGACGTAGAATACTGCTGTGCATCATCTTGCGAAGGACCTAACAGATGGTATCCTGAGATTAAGTCAAGACTCTTGACAGTTGATGAAATTCATGAGATGGTTGATGCTTTTGCAAAGACAGCAAAGATGTGCAAGGATGCTGGAGTTGACGGTGTAGAAATTCACGCTGTACACGAAGGATATCTGCTTGACCAGTTCACAATCGCTAACTTCAACACTCGTACAGACGAATACGGCGGTTCATTCGAGAACAGATATCGTTTCCCAGTTGAAATCGTTCAGGCTATCAAGAAGGAATGCGGTCAGGACTTCCCTGTTTCACTGCGTTACTCAGTAGTTTCAAAGACAAAGGGCTTCCTGCAGGGCGCTGTTCCTGGAGAAGAGTTCGAAGAGTTCGGTCGTGACATGGCTGAGTCCGAGAAGGCTATTAAGTACCTCGAAGAGGCTGGCTATGACATGTTCAACTGCGATAACGGAACATACGATGCTTGGTACTGGGCTCATCCACCTGTATATATGCCAGAGAACTGCAACCTGGAAGAAGTTGAGCACATTAAGAAGTTCACTAACGCTCCAGTAGTTTGCGCAGGTAAGATGAATCCTGCAAAGGGTGCTGAGGAAATCGCTGCAGGCAGACTCGATGCTATCGGTATTGCTCGTCAGAACCTCGTAGACCCTGAGTGGATCGACAAGATTCTCGAGGGCAGAGAAGAAGACATCAAGCCATGTATCAACTGCCATAACGCTTGCTTCAGCTTCTCGAAGTCGAAGAGCAGTGCAAATACTCAGACACTTGATGACTCACTGCACCTCGCTCGTTGCGCATTGACACCTTCAACAATGCAACACAACAAGTATAAGATCGTTCCTACAAAGAGACCTAAGAACGTTGCTATCATCGGCGGTGGTGTCGGCGGTATGGAATGTGCACTTGTACTCAAGAAGAGAGGCCACAACCCTGTAATCTTCGAGAAGAGCGACAAGCTCGGCGGACTTTATATTACAGCTTCCGCTATGGAATTCAAGGATGCAGATAGAGCACTTCTCAAGTGGTACGAGAGAGAAATCGAGAAGTACGGCATCGAAGTTAAGTTCAACACATACATTTCAGATGCTGCATCACTTCTGAGAAGATACGACGAAGTAATCATCACAATCGGAACAAAGACTAAGACTCTTACAGTTCCTGGATTCAACAAGACAATCAACTTCACACAGCTTTACTTCGGAGATAAGGATCCTGGCGACAAGATCGTATTCTTCGGCGGTGGACAGTCATCATGCGAAGCTGCTTACGACATGGTACTCAAGGGCAAGCACCCTGTAATCGTTGAATTAGCAGACGACCTGATTGCTACACCTGGTACATGCCTTGCTAACGCATCATTCCTCCGTGAAATGCTTGCATTCAAGAAGGTTCCTGTATACCTCGAGCACAGCATTTGCGAGATCGGCGATGGCTATGTAATGGTTAAGCCAAAGAACGGCGGAGACGCATTCAAGGTTGAGTGTGACAGCGTTGTTAACGGACTCGGATTCGTTCCTAAGACAATGTTCCAGAGCAAGAAGAGCCTCCACATCCACAAGGTTGGTACCTGTGTTAAGTGGGGTAACCTCAGAAATGTTATTTGGGGAGCTTGGGATGTCTGCATGAAGATCTAATTCATTGATCTGATTCAGTAATTTGCGAATTTCAAACAATACAATCAAAGAGCTTCGTCCCTCAGGGGCGAAGCTCTTCTTTTGAATGAAGCAAGAAAAACTACACGCATTTTTGAAATTTTGCGTGTAGTTTTTTAAATCTCGTTTGCGATTTAAAAGCGAATAAATCATTCGTTTTGAGAAAGGCTTTGCGTTTCAGACTCGCGACGATTCTCCTGTGAGCAAGCCATTTTTATTGTGTAATATAAGGAGCGATTTCTCGGATGATTGCCTCGGCCCTCGCGTCGCCGTCAAACCACATATTCTCGAGGAAACCGCGATACATCTTGGAGAGTTTTTTGCCTTTTCTTGAAGGCGGAAGCGACTTGAAATAGGCGTCGACTTCCTTGTAATATCCGAGCGCGTCGAAGGAACCACCCTCGCAGTATTTGTGATAAAGCAGGAGCGCGTCATCATAGATTTCGAGAAGGTCAGGCACGAAATCCTTTGCCAGCTTGGTCCCAGGGCCCTTCCGCACAAGCTTCTTAGGCCTTATGCCCTCAACGCGAAAAGCCTCAAGCCAAGGCTTTTTCTCATAGAGAACCCAAGCCTCTTCATCGAGCTCGACGTCGTCAGCCTTGTAGTAAAGCATGCCAAGCTCAGTCTCGCAGGCAGTATAACCCTGCTCGATATAATCAGACGCATCACAATCCTTATCAGCAAAACCTACTGATATCTCCAGCTTAGGAGGCGCACATCAGGTGGTATATTTGTTGACATCAAGGACAATGTCCTGATAATCAAAGCGCTTCATGTATTCACGAGCTTCATCATTCAAATTGAATTTCTTCATGGCAACATTATAGCATATTCGCGGGGCTTGAAATACTCC
>CAVAIH010000042.1:0-9922 GCA_963588675.1 Sphaerochaetaceae bacterium
AAAGGAGGCACCCAGATGAAATTAGTTGTAACAGCCCCAAGAGGCAAAATGGGCAAGCTGATTATCGAAATCGCCGCGCAAAGAGAGGGCATCGAGCTTGTCGGAGCCGTAGCTCCAGCTGGCCGTGACTATATCGGCCGTGATGCAGGTGAGGTAGCAGGCTGTGGCCCTGTCGGAGCTAAGGTATACGGATCAATCGAGGAAGTGATCGACAACTGCGATTGCGTAATTGATTTCTCAACAGTTGAAGAGGGAATGCATATTCTTGAGGTATGCCGAGCTAAGGGTGTTGCCCTTGTTTGCGGAACTACCGGATTCACACCAGAACAGCGCGAGGCTTTCGCGACTGCCGGAGCTGACATTCAAGTTATGCTTGCCGCAAATACGTCTCGCATGGTAAATGTCATGTCTAAGCTACTTGCTCAGGCGGCTTCAGCATTGCATGAGACCTGCGATATCGAAATCGTCGATTATCACGACGCCAAGAAGCTCGACGCGCCAAGCGGTACAGCTAAGGAATTTGGCGAGACGATCGCGGAGGCAATCGAGCTTGACCTTGCAAAGCATGCTAAGTACGGACGCGGGCCAGGCAGGGATCCAAGAGGGGAAAGCGAGATTGGCTTCCACTCACTTAGGGGCGGAGATACTCCATCGAGCCATACTGTATATTTCATGGGTTCGGGCGAGCGCCTTGAGATCACTCACCACTCCATCAACTGGAAATGCTTCGCATCAGGTGCAGTCGATGCGGGCGAGTGGATCGTAAAACAGCCTAAGGGCAGTTACGTGATCAGCGATTGCATCGAGATGTAGCATCTGCGCTTTTTCGATAGCAATATCAAGAACAATCCAAGAACAATCCAGTAACAATTCAATAGCAGTCTGAGAATATGAATATTTGCCATGAGTAGCGTTAAGTGCTATTCGTGGCATTTTTTATTTCCCTTTATGCTCGCTTTAATTTTCCTTGGTATTCCTTGATATTCACTTGAAAATTATATGTTCATTTTCGCACCTAATTTACACACTGCGCGGGCTCGGTTTTGATTGAATTGGCTATATGAAAGTAGTATAATATTATGAAATTTTGTTTTTGGAAAGAAGAGAAATTTTAATGAATTACAACTGCATGAATACGAGAGCTTTGAATATTGCAAAAAGAACGGTAGGCCTTATTGCTACTGGTCTTGCTTTGATGATAATTATGCTGTTTGTAGCGACAAGACCTGTTAGCGCGGTAAATACAGAGGCAGCATATGAGCTTACCAAATACGATGTGACAACTGTCGTAAATAAGGATCATACATATCAGGTAATTCAGAAAATCAGCGTTAATCTGCCTAGCGATTTGACACAGTTATCCTTTATCATTCCAAAGGGTAATTTCAAGGTCGAGGATTTAACGCTCGACGATAGCGCCACAACAGCACAGAAAGTAGGCAAGCAACAATATGTCAATATAACTGATCCTACAGTTCTGAAGGAAGGCTCACATACTTATACAATCAAATATACTATTGTGGAATACCAGGACAGAAGCTCTGAGAATGACTTGTTCTATTACAATGCGCTACTGCCTGACTGGAAAGTCCCTATTGGAACACTGAAGATCAAAGTTCAATTCCCAGACGATTTTCCTTGGAGCGATATGAATTATTACGCAGGGCAGTTCGGAGCAAGTAACACCGTTTCGGACCTTGTATATGAGGCGAACGAGGAAGAGAAGTACGTCAAGATTACAGGAAGCAGAATCCCTGAGAATTATGCAGTAACAATCAAGGCTCAGCTACCTGACGGATACTGGGAAAATGCTTTTAGCAGAGACTGGACGGCATACATAATTCCGGGCTTTGGCGCTTTGGTATTGCTGGTTTGCTTCATACTCTGGCTGTTGTTCGGAAAAGACCCTAAGGTTAAGAGAAGCATCGTAGCGAAACCGATAGATGGAATCTATCCAAGCGATATAAGCTTCCTTTACGAGAACAAAGTCAGAGTCAAGGACCTTATCGCACTCATCGTATATATGGCCGAGAAAGGATATCTTGCCATCAGCGAATATCAGCCTAAGAAATACAGATTCCTGAGGTTGGAAGAGCCAAAGGGCGAAGAGAAATACATCCGAAATATTTACAATACACTTTTCGAAGGTGTCTACGAGAAGCGTTACCTTGACTCAGAGGAAATCTGTCCGAGAATGCGCTATGTAATGCGAGATTTTGCAATGAGCATTGAAGCAGGCTTCAGCGACAAAAGCATGGCTGCTATAACAGGCCGTTCAAGGCTTTGCAGATTCATCTGCGTATTACTTACATCACTTGCGATTGGCTGTATTCCTATTGTAAGAGAGCTGTATCAGTATACGGATATACCTATAGGAGAGTCTGCTCTAGTAGTAGCGCTTTCGGCTGTGATGCTTTCGCTTGTATGTATCGGATACAATCACAAATACAATAAAGACAATCAGCATTATGCATTCGATATGATCGCAAGGTCGGCTGGACTTGGCATCATCATTGCCTACGAGCTGTACAAATTCTGGCAGGATACAGGACTTTGGCTGATAGCTGTTCTGTCAATTCCGATTATTGTAGGCGCGATTTTGTTCTGCATTTACATGGGAGCAAGAGGCAAAGGAAATGCCGAAATGACCATGAAGCTAAGCTCTCTTAGAAAATGGATAAACAATGCGGGGCCTAAGCAACTCGCACCACTGCAGTTCGATGATAAGAATTATTATTACTCACTTGTGCCTTATGCACTTGAGTTCTCAAGCCTTGAGACATGGGCGAAGGCCTTCAGAGGAATACACATTGATCCGCCGAACTGGTATATCGATGAGATAGAAGGGCATGCGGAATCCAATCTGAACAAGAGAATGTCAACTCTTGATTACGCAAGGAATATCAAGTACTTCGTAAGAACGATTGAAGATGAGTATGACAACATGATCAGAAGATATCATCACCGCGACCGCTAGAGAAGATTGCAGGATAGATATAGGAAAGAAGTACAGAACGAAAGTACAAAACAGAAGTACAGAATAAGAATAGAGTAAAAGAAAACAGGATAGAAGAAATGCAAGATAAACAAAAGATTATTAACATAGCAGTTATAGCTCACGTAGATGCAGGCAAGTCCACTCTCGTAGACGCGCTGCTCAACCAGTCACATGTTTTCCGCGACAATGAAGAGGTCGTTGATTGCGTAATGGACAGCGATGCAATCGAGAGAGAAAGAGGAATCACAATCTATTCCAAGAACTGCTCCATTATGTATAAGGATTACAAAATCAATATCGTAGATACGCCGGGACACGCCGACTTCAGCTCGGAGGTTGAGCGTATTATGAAGACGGTAGATACTGTAATTCTGCTTGTCGATTCAAGCGAGGGGCCAATGCCTCAGACAAGATTCGTGCTCAACAAATCGCTACAGCAGGGCATTAACCCAATCCTTTTTATCAATAAGATAGACAAGGCCGACGCTCGAATTGACGAGGTTGTAGACGAGACCTACGAGCTTTTCATGGACCTCGAAGCCAACGACGACCAGCTCGACTTCCCAATTCTTTACGGAATTGCAAGACAGGGAATTGCAGTCAGAGACCCTAAGGAGGTAGAGGGAGTTGTTATCGGCGATGGCGCATCCAAGATAAAGAAAAGCCCAAAGGGATATGGCGGACTCAATATCGAGCCACTGCTTGAGACCATCGTAGAGCATTGCGATCCTTATCCTGACAGAAATGATGAGCCACTTCAGCTTCAGGTCTCAACGCTTGCATATGATGACTATATCGGAAGACTCGGAATCGGAAGAATTACAAGAGGCAAGATAAAAGCGGCACAGCAGGTCGTTGTTACCAAGGCCGACGGCTCCGAGGAGAAGTGCAAGATCAATCAGGTCTTCGTATATAAGGGCCTCAGCAGAGTATCTGTTGATGAGGCTGAGTGCGGAGATATCGTTGTTGTTTCGGGCATTTCGGATATATCAATCGGCGAGACAATCTGCGACCCTAACTGCCCTGAATCACTTGGCACAATAAGCATCGAAGAGCCAACACTTTCGATGAACTTCATGGTAAATTCATCGCCTTTTGCAGGCAAGGTAGGCAAGTACGTTACAAGCAGACATATCAAGGAAAGATTAGAAAAAGAGCTTGAGGTAAATGTCGGACTCATGGTTGAACCTACGGATTCGACAGACTGCTTCAAGGTTTCCGGAAGAGGAGAGCTTCACCTTTCCATCCTTATCGAGAATATGAGAAGAGAAGGATATGAGCTTGCTGTTTCAAAGCCTGAGGTTGTAACCAAGAAGAGCGAGTCAGGCGAGCTCCTCGAGCCAGTTGAGGAAGTCGTTGTAAGCGTGCCTGAGGAATATTCGGGATCTGTCATTTCCAAGCTCAACATGAGAAAGGGAATGATGACGCAGATGGAAAGCGACGGCAACGGATATACAAAGATCATATATCAGGCTCCTACAAGAGGCCTTATGGGATATAGATCCGAATTTATCAACGACACCAGAGGCGAGGGCACGATGGTAAGAAGATTCGTGGACTTCGAGCCTTGGAAGGGCGACATTCCAGACAGAGTCAACGGCGTTGCGATAGCGCAAGAAGAAGGCAACTGTACACCTTATGCACTTTTCAATATACAGGAAAGAGTTCAGATGTTCGTTGAACCTGGCACTCATGTATATGAGGGCATGATTGTCGGAATGAATGCAAGAACAGATGATATGGTAGTAAATCCTTGCAAGACTAAGCAACTCAGCAATATGAGAGCTGCAGGCTCGGACGACACTATCAAGCTGACGCCTCCAAGAACATTCTCACTTGAAGAGGCACTCGAATTCATATCTGATGATGAGCTTGTAGAAGTAACACCAACAGACATAAGACTGCGCAAGAAGATTCTGAGCGAGCTTGCAAGAAGAAAGGCAAGAAACAGAGCTCAGCAATAGTAATACATAAATTGGAGGTAGACATGGCAGAAATAAGAGAATTCAAGAAAGTCCTTGTAGCAAACAGAGGCGAAATAGCCATTCGAATTATAAGAGCATGCCGTGAGCTTGGTATAAGAACGGTAGCAATCTACTCCGCAGAGGATAAGAATACACTCTTCAGAACAAAGGCTCATGAGGCTTACGAAATAGGAAAGGGCAAGGGCCCAATCGACGCATATCTCGATATCAACGAAATTATCAAAATCGCAAAGAGCAAGGGCTGTGATGCAATCCATCCAGGCTATGGCTTCCTTTCCGAGAATGCAAATTTCGCAAAGGCCTGCGAGGAAGCTGGAATCGTATTTATCGGACCTACACACGAAATGATGAATCAGCTCGGTGACAAGGTTAGCTCTAAGCTCGTTGCTAAGAAAGTAGGGGTTCCTACCGTTCCGGGCGTTGAAGCAGCTATCGAGAACGAAGAAGAGGCTCTCAGAATCGCCAAGGAATGCGGTTTTCCAGTAATGCTCAAGGCTGCTGCAGGCGGTGGCGGAAGAGGAATGAGAATCGTAAGGAATGAAGAGGAGCTTGTTCCTCAATTCTTGAGCGCCAAATCAGAAGCTGCAAAGGCTTTCGGAATCGACGATATTTTCATCGAGAAATATCTTGAGAAGCCTAAGCATATCGAGGTTCAGCTTCTCGGAGATAACTACGGAAATATAGTTCATCTTTACGACAGAGACTGCTCGATTCAGAGAAGACATCAGAAGGTCATTGAATTCACTCCTTCGCTTTGCATCAATGATGAGCAGAGAAAGGCAATTTGCGCTGATGCAATCAAGATTGCACAAGCTGTAAATTACAAGAGCGCAGGAACAGCAGAATTCCTCCTCGACTCAGAAGGTAATCACTATTTCATCGAGATGAATACACGTATTCAGGTTGAGCATACAGTAACCGAAATGGTTACAGGTGTTGACCTTGTACAGGCGCAGATTCTTATTGCAGAAGGATATGCGCTCGACTCGAAAGAGATTTCAATCAAGAGCCAGGACGACATTAAGCTGAACGGTTATGCAATTCAGTGCCGTATCACTACAGAGGATCCTGCAAATAATTTTGCACCTGACACTGGCACGATTACTCAGTATCGTTCCGCGTCCGGATTCGGAATTCGTCTTGACGGAGGCAACGGATTCACAGGCTCTGTGATTTCGCCATATTATGACAGCTTGCTCGTTAAGGTTATCGCTCATGGCAGAACCTTCGAGGATATGACCAACAAGGCCGTTCGTGCTCTCAAGGAGATGAAGATTGAGGGCGTAAAGACAAATATCGGCTTCCTTCTGAATGTGCTGAACCATCCTACATTCAGAGCAGGAGAGTGCAACACAGGCTTCATCGAATCGAACCCTGAACTGCTGAACATCAGAGCCGTAACTAACAGAGAAGTTCAAGTTCTTGAATTTCTTGGCAACAAGGTTGTAAATGAGACAAAAGGATCAGCTCCAAGCTTCAACGTTCCTGTTGTTCCGAAGGTAGACAAGAAGGCCATCGGAGGACTCAGCGGAACTAAGCAGATCTTCGATGAGCGTGGAGCAAAGGGCCTCGCAGACTGGGCAATGGAGCAGAAGAAGCTTCTCATCACAGACACATCTCTTCGTGATGCTCAGCAGTCACTCATCGCAACGAGAGTAAGAACTAAGGACATGGAGAAAATCGCTCCTGCAATGGCATACTACGGCAAGGATATTTTCTCATACGAAATGTGGGGCGGAGCAACCTTCGACGTAGAGATGAGATTCCTCGGCGAGGATCCATGGGAAAGACTCGATACACTCCGCAAGGAGATTCCAAATGTTCTTATGCAGATGCTCATCCGTGGAGCTAATGCGGTAGGATACAAGAACTATCCAGATAATACAATCAGAAAATTCGTTCAGGAATCAGCAAAGGGAGGTATTGACCTCTTCAGAATTTTCGACTCTCTGAACTGGATAAAGGGCGTTGAGGTTGCGCTCGACGAGGTTCTGAATCAGGGCAAGATTGCAGAAGTAGCAATATGCTATACAGGCGATATCCTCGACGAATCAAGAGATAAATACAATTTGAAATACTACGTGGATATGGCAAAAGAACTTGAGAGAAGAGGAACTCATATTCTCGGTATCAAGGATATGTCAGGCCTTCTCAAGCCTATGGCTGCAAAGAAGCTCGTTACAGCACTTAAGAACGAGATTGGCATTCCTATCCACCTGCATACGCACGATACATCCGGAAACGGTGTTGCATCCATTCTGATGGCTGCAGAAGCTGGCGTAGATATCGTCGATTCGGCATTTAACAGCATGTCTGGTCTGACATCCCAGCCTGCACTTAACTCAATCGTTGCTGCTCTTGAGAACAGCGAAAGAGATACAGGCCTTGACGCAATTGGATTGCAGAAGATTTCGGATTACTGGGTTGATGTAAGACCTGTATACGAGAAATTCGAATCAGACCTCAAGGCTCCAACAGCTGAGATTTACAGACTCGAAATTCCTGGCGGACAGTATTCCAATCTGAAGCCTCAGGTAGAGAGCTTCGGCATCGGCTACAAATTCGACGAAGTCAAGGATATGTACGTTAAGGTTAACAAGATGCTCGGAGACATCGTCAAGGTTACACCTTCATCAAAGGTAGTAGGAGACCTCGCAATCTTCATGGTTCAGAACGACCTGACACCTGAGAACATCGTCGAAAAAGGAGCTAACTTCGATTTCCCTGATTCAGCGGTAACGTATTTCGAGGGAATGATGGGACAGCCAGAGGGAGGTTTCCCAGCAGATCTTCAGAAGATAGTTCTCAAAGACAGGAAGGCAATAACATGCAGACCTGGCGAGCTTCTCGATCCTGAGGACTTTGGCGCAATCAAGGATCACCTTGTAAATGATCTCGGACTCAAGGGAACAGATCAGGAGCAGGTATCTTATGCAATGTACAACAAGGTATTCGATGATTACATCAAGAAGCTTTCGACAGAGGGCAATTTCCGCAACATGGGAAGCGATGTATTCTTCCACGGAATCTCGGTCGGACAGACAGTTGAGATCACGCTCAAGAAGGGCAATACCATGGTAATAACCCTCGACAAGATCGACAAAGCCGACGAGCACGGAATGAGAGACCTTACTTTTACAGTCAACGGAAACAGAAGAGTAGTTTCGATTAAGGATAAGCAGGCTCTTACAAGAGTAGCTCCGGGCGCAGAAGTTAAATTCGCAGACCCTGACAACATGTCCGAAATCGGTGCGAACATTCCTGGATCAATCATCAAGGTCCTTGTAGGAAAGGGCGATGCAGTAAAGGTTGGCCAGCCTATCGCAATCATCGAGGCTATGAAGATGGAGACTAACGTAATTGCCACAAGAGACGGCGTAATCGAGAAAGTCTGCGTCAGCGAGGGCGACAGCGTCAAGTCAGGACAGCTCGTAGCTGTTTTGGAGGCAGAATAGAAAAAATCGAGACTTAGGCGGCGGACCAGAAGCGAAATCGAAGCCGATTAGAGGCAGAATAGAAAGTCCGCCTGCCTCGAATGTCAGCCAGAAATCCCGAATGCTGACATAATAACTTGATATCAAAATTAAATGATATATAATTAACGCGTGAGTAAACATGTATGTTGAAAGGAGAAATTACCAAATGAAAATTCTTGTTATTAACCCAGGTGCAACATCAACAAAGATCGCTGTTTACGAGAATAATGAACAGGTTCTTAAGGTTGGTATTGACCACGATGCAGCTGAGATCGCTAAATACAATCATGTTGTAGATCAGATGCCTTTCCGTAAAGCTGTAATCGAGAAGACCATTCAGGAGAACGGATACCAGGTTAGCGACTTCGATGCTATCGTAGGACGTGGTGGACTTTTCAAGCACATTCCATCAGGAACTTATAAGGTTAATGATGCAGTTATAAGAGATATTAAGAACCCACCTTACGGTGAGCACGCTTCAAACCTCGGAGCATATATCTCAAAGGAAATGGCAGATTCCGTAGGAATCCCTGCTTTCTTTGTAGACCCTGTATGCGTTGACGAGCTCGAGCCACTTGCTCGTTACTCAGGACTCAACTACCCTGGATTTGAGAGACAGAGCTTTTTCCACCCACTGAACCAGAAGGCTGTAGCAAGAAAGACAGCAGAGAAGCTTGGTAAGGCTTACGAAGACCTCAACCTCATCGTAGTTCACCTTGGCGGTGGTGTATCTGTTGGCGCTCACAAGCATGGTAAAGTTGTTGACGTTAACAACGTTAAGGACGACGGTGCTATGGGAATGGACAGAGGCGGTGCACTTCCTGCAAACGCACTTGTTAACCTTTGCTTCCAGGAAGGCATGACAAAGGCTGATGTAAAGAGAATCATCGGACAGGAAGCTGGCGTATATTCATACACAGGAACAAAGGACTTCCTCACAGTTGAGACTAAGGCTTTCGAAGGCGACGAGAAAATGATGGGCGCATTCAAGGCTATCGCTTATCAGCTTGCTAAGGACATCGGCGCAATGGCTGCAGTTCTTAAGTACGATGTAGATGCAATCTCACTCACAGGCGGAATGGCATATTCAGAGAGATTCTGCGACGAGATCGGCCAGTACGTAAAGAAGATTGCTCCAATCTACAGATTCCCAGGTGAGTGCGAGATGGAAGCTCTTGCTCTTGGCGCAGCTAAGGCTGTTGAGACAGGAAAGTGGGAAGAGTATAAGTAATCATCCCCAGGGCATTGCCCAGGTAATGATTTATAAATTCTTGAATTATGTCCGGAAGTGAGCCTATATTGGCTCACTTCCGTTCGTTTTTGGATTTTTTGCTCTCTGTCGGCGTTTTTTTAAATCTTCACATTTCGGTTTCCGTTCGTTCTTGACTTTTTTCAGCTCTGTCGGCGATTTTTTAAATCTTCACATTTCGGTTTCCGTTCGTTCTTGACTTTTTTCAGCTCTG
>CAVAIH010000043.1:0-9812 GCA_963588675.1 Sphaerochaetaceae bacterium
ACCGCGCTCCTGCATCAGCTACGTCGGCAACGAAGCGAGAGCGTGCCTGCAAGCAACCAGTGTCATGCCTTTGACTTCCGTTTCGCGGTCTTACGCTTCATTATTGAGTATCCGAAGAAGCCTTGTGGCTTGCTTTCGACGCCGTAATATTTGCCATGGTTGAATGCTGTTAGGTGCATTCCTGCAAAATCGTATGCACCCTTCTCGTCGACAGCTTCTTCGGCTATATGCACAGCCACTATTTCTGCAAGGAACATATCGTGGCTTGGTAGTTCTTTCATCTCCAGGACCTTGCATTCAAGGCATACTGGAGATTCGGCAATCAGAGGTGCCTTGACTATGTCTGCGGGCTCTTTGGTGAGGCCTGTCTCTTTGAATTTGTCGACGTCTCTGCCTGACTTCACTCCGCAATAATCCATGGCTTTGGTCAGGTCCTCGTTCACAAGGTTGATTACAAATTCGCCGTTACTTTGGATAATGTCGTGGGAAAATCTCGATTTCTGCACCGAGACATAGGTCATTGGTGGGTTGCTGTTGACTATCCCCGTCCATGCGATTGTGATTATGTTGCTGTCTTCCATATCCCCACAGCTAACCATCACTGCAGGCAGTGGATATAGCATTGGACCGGGTTTTGAGCTAATCTTTTTATATTTTTTCATTTGGCAATCCCTTCGTGTGACTTCGTTAAAACTTTGTATTGCATAGTCGTATCTTCGATGTGACTTCGTTAAAACTTCGTATCGCCTTGTCGCGACTTCTGTGTGTTCTCGCGTCGCTTCGTCGAGACTATGCTATTTCTGCTCGCGCGCTTCGAGCCTATCTAATACTCTCGTAAAATATTCAGGGAGCGGAGCTTCGAATTCAAGATATTCTCCGCTTCTCGGATGTACGAAACCGAGGACTCCCGCGTGCAGAAGCTGTCCGTCGTTCACGAGGCTCTGCTTCTTTGGCCCGTATGTCGTGTCGCCCACAAGCGGATGCTTGATGTATGCCATGTGCACCCTGATCTGATGTGTTCGCCCTGTTTCAAGCCTTGCGGTCACAAGCGTATAATTCCCGTATCTTCGCTCGACTTTTATATGAGTTATTGCAGACTTCATATTGCTTCCGCGAACTGCTCTTCTCAGGCGATTTCTCTCGTCTCTTCCGATTGGCTCATCTATCGTAAGCTCATCTTCTTTGATATTGTCATAGGCAAGCGCTGTATATACTCTCTTACAGCTATGCTCCTTGAGCTGGCCTGCCAAAGACTCGTGCGCTGTATTATTCTTTGCAATAACAAGAAGACCGCTTGTGTCCTTATCTATGCGGTGGACAATGCCCGGTCTTACTACTCCGTTAATAGAAGAAAGAGAGCCCTTGCAATGATACATTATCGCATTTACAAGGGTTCCGTCGTAATTTCCAGGGCTCGGATGAACGACCATTCCTCTCGGCTTGTTGACAACAAGAAGGTCCTCATCCTCGTAGACTATCTCCAAAGGAATGTTCTCAGGCTTAACATCAAGTTCTTGTGGAGGTGGAAGGGATATTTCTATCTTCTCACCTTCCTTCACCTTGTATTTCTTCGAGGGCTCGGTTTGCCCATTGACGGATACTCTCCCGTCCTCAATCAGCTGGACGGCATAATTTCTTGACAACTCGGAAGCGCTCGACGAAATAAAGGCGTCGAGCCTTGTGCCCGCGTCTTCTTTTTCTACTGTGATTTCAATTATCGATTCAGTCATTGAGCTTTCCATCGTTAAGTCTTCCATCATCGAATTCTCTATCGCCTAGTTTTCTGTCATCGAATCTCTGTCATTAGGTCTTCTGTCATCGAATCTGTCATTTAGGTTTCTTCTTTTCTCCAAAGAAAACCGCAATTATAGCAAGCGCGCATCCCATGCATACAAAGATATCCGCAACATTAAATATGGCAAAATTCCCGAAGGCGAACATGTCGGTAACATAGCCGATAAAGACGCGGTCCACCATATTCGCAAGCCCTCCGCCAAGTATCATCGCAAGAGAGAGTGCGAGGAACTTCGAGCCTTTTTTCCATTCACGAAGCATGAAAAGAAGGCACACGACAATGAGAACTGTCGTGAGCCCTAAAGTAATCCATAGATTGTTTTCAAACATGCTGAAAGCAGTTCCCGTATTCCTGATGTATGTAATATTGAAAAAATCGTGAATTACAGGAACGCTCTGCCCAAGCGCGAGCTTGCTTCTGACAAGCAGTTTCACAGCCTGGTCGGCAAGGATAATGCCGAAAATAATAATTATAGGAGCCATTTATTATTTCAAAATGATTGTGTCGTTAATTTGCTGTTGCTCCTGTGCCATCTTCTTGAGGCTCTCAGAAAGGTCACTTACTGTTGCATGTGCCATATCTGTTACAGGAAGAACAGGCTTGCTATCTGGTACAGCTACTGTATTTCCGGTCTTATCCTTTACAACGATGGTCTCCTGCTTTGCAACATTCTCATCGCCGGATTTCTTGAACTGCTCGTCCAGGACAGTAAGGTCGCTTCTGTCGATATCAGGAAGAAGTGCATATTCGTCAAGCTCAAGCTTCTCGAGCTCGGAAGTAAGCATAGTCTTGTAATTAGCTCTGAGTCTTTCAACCTTGTTCTTAAGTGTAAGATGCTCGTCATTGAGCTTCTTAACTGTCATCTTTGCATCAAGAATCATTGTCTCGGATTCGAGCTCGGCGTCTCTCATGATAAGCTCAGCTCTTCTCTCTGCGCTTGCAGAAATATCAGCCATCAGCTTCTTTGCTGTCTCAAGAGTCTCAACCATTGCTGTATCGGATTTCTGTGCCTCCTCAAGCTGTTTCTCAAGGCTCTTAATCTTGTGGGCCATATTTCTGTTATCATTCAGGACTCTCTCATAGTCAACGGTAATCAGATCAAGAAATTCATCAACCTCTCTTGAGTTGTATCCTCTTTTGTCGCGAGAAAATTCTTTCTTGTCGATATCAATTGGCATAATCATAAACAAATACCTTACCTTTCCTTATGCACCATCGTGCAATAATAATCTATAACATTCTATACTTTCTATAACTTTCTATTTTCTATATTTTCTTCTGCAAAAAATCTATAGCCTATCTCCAAGGGTTTCTGTCAGAGTTGCTATATCCAGCCTCTGTCGCGTCCCGGTTGAGCTGTGCCGAAATGTCTACATTATTAGGTGCAAAAATGAAGATGTTCTGAGTTACTCTCTGCACGTTTCCGCTCAGGGCATAGGTTGCTCCGCTCAGGAAGTCGAACATCTTTCTGGCAAGCTCTGTCTCGACCTTCTCGAGATTGATAATAACAGGCTTTCTTGCCTTAAGGTTATCAACGAGCTTACTGCACTCGTCGAAATTCTTTGGCTCAATTATTATCATCTTAAATGGAGTCGAGCCATTCATCGAAATCTTATTCATGTCTCTCTTTGGAGCCATCATTGGTTCAATCGCTTCGTATGGCTTGTCAGCTCTCTGGCTAATGCCAGTCATTGGAGGCTCCACTATTGTGGTTCTGTTCTTGTTCGCATTGTTAGCACTGCTTGTATGTACGGGCTGTTCCGCATTCTGCATTGCCTTCTTTCGAGCATCGATTTCCTCCTGCGATACTTCTAATTCCTCATCCTCAATGGGATCAAACCCAAAGATCTTCTTTACCGAATCTCCAAAACCCATTGCTCATCCTCCTTGCTATCTCTAAATATTATATCACTATCTGTAATTTCTTGCTCCAAAAATCGAACTCCCGACTCGTACAATTGTCGAGCCCTCCTCGATGGCTACCTCGAAGTCGTTCGACATTCCCATCGAAAGCACCGTAGGCGCCACTCTTGATTCGTCAAAGCCCCATGTCTTCATTTCTTCGAAAAGCTCCTTGGCTTCTCTGAAATATGGCCTTGATTCCTCCGGATCACTGCATATCGGAGGTATGCACATCAGACCGCAGATTCTTATATTATCGAAGTTCTCTGCTATATCTCCGACAAGTTGCTTAAGATCCTTTGCCGAAATTCCCGACTTGCTTTCTTCCATAGCGGAATTAATCTCTATCAGAACATCAATCTTCTTGTCGATCTGCTTCGCTCTCTTGTCAATCTCCTTGGCTAAGTGGAAGGAATCCACTGAGTGAATCATCTCGACCTTGTCTATTATGCTCTTGACCTTGTTCGTCTGAAGATGCCCTATCAGGTGCCACCTTACCGGCTTAACTTTGTCATATTTCTCCAAGACCTCTTGGACCTTGTTCTCTCCTATGTCTGTCGCGCCGGCATCGATTGCTTCATTTATCTCATCTGCGGTATGAGTCTTCGTAACTGCCATGAGCGTTACATCCTCAGGCCTTCTGCCACTTCTGACCGCCGCAGAATTCTTTCTTTCCAATATTTCAAGATATTTATCCTGAATACTCATTTTCTCTATCCTTCTTAAATATTCTTCTTTTCTTTTTTATTTTATCTTTTCTATTTTTTCTATCTTATTTATCTTAACTATTCTTCTTAGCTTAGCTATTCTTCTTAGCTGTCTTTCTTAGTTTGATTTTCCTTCTTGACCGCCTCTATTTCCGAATCGCTCGGCGAGGAAATTATTTCATCATAGACGTTGACTGTCTCGACAAAATTTCCTTCCGCGTCCATGAAGATGCTTTCGCTGACAACGCATTCATCCTCACTTTCGGCAAGAATATCTATCGGCGTAAACACCTTGTCGCTATTCTTATTTTTGACAAGAACGCCTTTGACGCCGTCTATCTCAATTATGCTATCCTTTTCGACAACAAGTCCGCTGGCACTTTCGATTATTACCTTGGCGTCCATCTTCCTTGCCGTCAAATAGTCTTTCACAAAAACACTACAGCATATTGCGATTCTATAATTATCAGTACCGCACTTCTTAACGCTGTCAATATAGGCCTTGACCGTCTCGTCTCCAATCTCAAGGCTTACATTCTCGCCCTCTTCATATTTCTGGGCTTCTTTCTTGCTTGTAAAAAACACAAGCCACCAGTCGCCATTCGCCGTTATCTTGAAGATAGGCTCGCCCTTTGCACATGCGCCCTTTGCCGTCTTTACAGTCTTGCCACTGCAGAACTCCTTCAGCTTCGTTTCGCTAAGCTTGCTAATGCTTGCATAATTAAGCTTGCCCTCGTAGCCGTCAGTTCTGTAGCTGACATATCCTGCCGAAGTGGTAGCGCCCGTCTCCGTGGAGACTGCGTCATTGCCAAGGGTCTCCGAGATTCCTGAAAAAGTACTGCTCATTTCGGTCTTGCCCTTGCCGGACAATTCCACAACACTTGTTCCTGCTCGAACAAGCTCGCCAGACTTCGCAAGTCTGTTCACATTGCATGCATTTCCAGCAGTATATACCGCTTCATTTCTAATAACATATGCACTTATCTCGTCGGAAACCTCGATCTCGTCATTCTCGGCAATGTATGTCTTCTCGAGGAGTCCCGATACAGACGGAATAACATAAATCAGCAGACCGCATATCAACAGTGCCGCAATATATATTAGTACCAGCAGTATCTTGCTATTCTTTTTCATATTGAACCTCTTCTGAACATTTTACAATAAAAGAGCCTTGAGCACAATATATATTTACTCAAGACTCTTGTCATTACCATATTTAGCGATTTAGCAAAATTTGCCGAGATTCGGCGTCACCTTATCGGCAATCATTTTGTCACTTTTCGGTCGTCTCTGTGACGACCCTCTCGATGATTTTTTTCTCTTTTTTCGACCAGAATCTGCCCGAATTTATATATTTCTCAAATAGATCAGGTCGCCTCTGCTTCGTCAGCCTGAGTGACTCTTCGAAGCGCCACAAATCTATTTCCTGGTGGTTTCCAGACAGAAGAATCTCGGGAACCTCCATGCCCTCATATTCTCTTGGCTTTGAATAATGAGGATATTCGAGAAGGCCCGAATATATCGATTCATCGAGCGCGGATTCCTCACTTGCAAGAACTCCGTCTATGAATCTCGCAACCGTGTCAACAAGCACCATTGCGGGAAGCTCTCCACCCGTAAGAATATAATCGCCTATCGACACCTCTTTGGCGTCAAGCCTGTCTAAGACTCTCTGATCCACGCCTTCGTAATGCCCGCAAAGAATCGTAAGCTCCTCCTCGTGCGAAAGGCTCTCTGCCAACTCACCGCTCAGAAGCTCGCCTCGCGGAGACATATAAATAACGGGACCACCTAATCGGTTCTGGTCATAAGCTGTAAGAATAGGTTGAGCCTGCATAACCATGCCCGCGCCACCGCCATAAGGCGTGTCGTCAACCCTATTGTGCTTATCCTCAGTATAGTCCCTTATATCAATCGTATTAATATCGAGCAGGCCTTTTTCTCCTGCCTTCCCAAGCATGCTCGCGTTAAGAGGCGTGAACATCTCAGGGAAAATCGTCAGAATATTGATTTTCATGTGTATATGTCTATTCGAGAAAATCCATCCTATCTATTCGAGAAATCCCGGTATCAGCTCAACGAAAATCGTTCTTGCTTCTCCGTCAATTTCTACTCGAGAAATCCCGGTATCAGCTCAACGTAAATCGTTCTTGCTTCTCCGTCGATTTCTTTTACAAAAGCATCGACGTCTGGAATAAGGATTTGTCTTCCTTCATCGTCCGCAATATCCCAAAGAGGCTGAGCTCTATTCTGGATATAGTCGACGACCCTTCCGATATTTCTGTCGGAAGCCTTATCATATACGACAAAACCTATCAGATCCCTGATGTAAAATTCGCCTTCGGCGAGGGGCTCAAGGTCTGCCTCGTCAATGCACAGCTCGTAATCTCTCAAGAGTTCAACGGCGTTTCTGTCGTTGTATCCCTCAAGCTTGATCACAGGCTTGTTATTCTGATAGCGTATACTAACAACCCTACATTCAAGATCCTTCTTGCCTGCAATTAAATGCACCTTAGATCCCTCATGTAGGTTGTCAGATTCACCGGCATAAAGGGTGACACGAACTTCACCCCTGATGCCAACTGCAGATGTTATTCTGCCTATGTTTACCATGCTCTTTTCTATAGTACTAGTCCTCTACAATCTCAACTGTGACTCTCTTGTTCTGCTTGATAGCAGCGGCCTTAACCACTGTTCTCAGCGCCTTAGCAATTCGTCCGGATTTACCGATAACTTTTCCAATATCGTCCTTGGCTACGGAGAGCTTAATCACAATGTCCTTCTCGTCACCCTCTTGGATAACGTTCACCTCGTCAGGCTTAGATACTAGTGCTCGAACAATTACTTCAACTAGTTCAGCCATCGATTTATCTCCTTACCTATACTACTTGATTGCGCCAGACTTCTTGAGAAGAGTTCTTACTGTCTCTGTAGGCTGAGCTCCGTTAGCAAGCCACTTCTGTGCTGCCTCAACATCAACTACGATCTCTGCAGGGTCCTTAAGTGGGTTGTAAGTTCCAATCTCCTCGATGAACTTTCCGTCTCTTGGTGTGCGGGAATCTGCAACTACGATTCTGTAGAAAGGCTTCTTGTGAGCTCCCATTCTCTTAAGTCTAATCTTTACCATTTGGTGTTCCTCCTTGTATTCTTGGTATTCTTGGATTAAAAAATTTGTTTATTTATAAGCCTAAGCCTTTGAACATATTCTTGTTCTTCATAGCCTTCGGATTATTTAACTGCTTAACCATCTTGCGCATCTGTTCATACTGCTTGATCAGCTGATTTATCTCCTGAACAGTTCTTCCGCTTCCTGCTGCAATTCTCTTTCTTCTGCTTGCATTCAGAATCGACGGATCTTCTCTTTCCTTCTTCGTCATGGAGCTTATAATCGCCTCCATGTGCGCAAGATCTTTCTTGGTCTTATCTACGTCTATCTGCTTCTTGTCGCTTGCGCTGAGCCCCGGAATCATGTCCAGAATCTTTGCAATTCCTCCGAGCTTGTTAACCTGCTTCAGCTGAGTCAGATAGTCGTTCAGATCAAATTTATTCTTCTTGAGCTTCTCTTCGAGCTTTCGTGCTTCTTCTTCGTCAAAAGCATTCTCGGCCGTCTCGATAAGGCTCATCACATCGCCCATGCCGATGATTCTCGACGCAATTCTGTCAGGGTGGAAAGGCTCGAGAGCGTCATACTTCTCGCCTGTACCCATGAATTTGATAGGCTTGCCTGTAACTGCTTTTACAGATAAAGCCGCACCGCCTCGCGAGTCACCATCCATCTTTGTCATTATGATGCCGTCAACGCCGAGCGCCTCATCAAAACCGCTTGCGATATTTACGGCGTCCTGACCTGTCAAGGCGTCGACAACGAGCAGAATTTCGTGAGGTTTTACCTTCTTCTTCAGAACCTTGAGTTCCTCCATCAAGGCCTCATCAATTTGCAATCTACCTGCAGTATCGACGATGAGCACGTTGAAGCCCTTGCGTTCAGCTTCCTTGATTGCCGCACCTGCGATTTCCTCAGGATTGCTCGACTCTCTCATCGTAAAAACGGGTGTATTTACAGCTTTACCGACGATCTCCAACTGATCGATAGCCGCAGGTCTATATACGTCGCAGGCGCAAAGCATAGGCTTCTTTCCCTGCTGTTTCAGATAACTAGCTAACTTTCCAGCGGTGGTTGTCTTACCTGTACCCTGAAGACCCACAAGCATGTATACTGTAAAACCGCTTGGGGAATATGTCAGCTTACTGCTTGCTCCGCCCATCATGCTGACGAGCTCGTCTCTGACAATCTTGATAACCTGCTGTCCCGGCGTCAGGCTGTTCATGACATCCGCGCCAAGCGCCTTTTCCTTGACTGTCGCTACGAAGCTCTTTACAACCTTGAAGTTGACATCCGCCTCAAGCAAGGCCATCTTGACATCCCTCATTGCGGCATCAATGTCGCTCTCCTGAAGGACGCCCTTGCCTCGTATATTCTTAAATGTCTGTTGTAATTTCTCGGATAAACCTTCGAATGCCATTCCTTACTCCGTTAATGTTAATTCAGTTAATTCCGTTAATTCTATGTTAGTTCCGTTAATCTATTAATCTATGTCGGTTCTATCTTCGTAAAAGTTTTCAATCATCTATTCATGCTCTTCGGCATCTGCATCAGAGTCTGCGTCTATTCATGCTCTTCGGCGTCTGCATCAGAGTCTGCATCTATTCATGCTCTTCGGCGTCTGCATCAGCGCCTGCTTCTGCCTGCGAGTAATCGGTGACCTCCGCAATAATCTCTACTGCATTCTTGAGAACCTGCCTTGATTCCTCATCCAGCTCCTTCTTATTCAGAATCTGCTCGACTGCCTTGATTATCTCCTCGCCCTTTTGCAAATTCTCGTGATATTTCGCTATAAGGCCGAGCTTCTCTTCATATTTCTCAAGCGCCTTCTCGGCTTTCTTTAATGTATAATGCACTGCCTGTCTGCTCGTACCAAGCTCTTCGGCAATTTCGGAAAGAGAAAGATTATCCTCATGATAAAGCTTCATTACCTCTTCCTGGCTCTCATTCAAAAGACTGCCGTAGAAGTCGTAGAGCATGCTCGCATATTCAATTGTCGAAAGACTCTGTTCCATACTTCTGTCGAAAATTTGCCGATAGACTCCAGTGCATCCCTCTATCGAAAAAACTGTCGATAGACTCTATTTCGCACTGCTCTAATATACCATAACAAAAAAGCGCTGTCAAACATTTTCTTTGACAGCGCCCTCCATTTTTTTATAATCGAATTCATCGAATTTCATCGTAACTCACCGAAATTCATCGAAACTCACCAGAGTTTCTCGAAATTCCTCGAATATTATTGAAATTTAACGAATTTCATCGAAAATTATCGACTCTGTGAATTTCGCTCCTTATACACTCT
>CAVAIH010000044.1:0-9686 GCA_963588675.1 Sphaerochaetaceae bacterium
TGAGGCTACTAGAATTCAAGCGTTGCTAAAGTGTGTATCGATTTTAATACTTATATTATTATATATCAGAAATATTGCGGTTTCTCAATTGTTTTGTTCTTTATAAATGCTTTGCTTACAGAATGTTTATTATAGCTTCTTGGTATATTTGCACTTCGGGTAATTTGAACAGCCGTAGAATTGATTCCCGGCGTTCGGACCCTTCTTTGCTGTCCTTAGGACAAGCTTGCCTCCACACACAGGGCAGACGTCCGTACTTCCGAATCTATCGTTGATTTTTTCTATATGTTCTTTCTTTGCAGTCTTGTCGACCTTCGTCAAAGGCAAGAGCTTATTATAGATTTCTTCAATTTGGGCGTCATCTAGAACGTCTGGATTCTCGTCACTTATCTTGCGCAAAATTCTTCTCAAATCGGCGTGATTGCAAACATAGACATCTTTTGCATCTGTATTTACAGAGACATTCTTCAATGAACCTCTATCGCTGAATGTAACGAGGGAGAAGGTCTTAATATCCGAGCCCCAATCCGAGCCCAAATAAGATTTCAAATATTTAATGTGCGTGCGATTTTGCCATATCGGATTATAGAATTGGTGCTTTTCGA
The DNA here is from genome assembly GCA_963588675.1 of Sphaerochaetaceae bacterium. Lineage (GTDB taxonomy): Bacteria > Bacillota > Clostridia > Peptostreptococcales > Anaerovoracaceae > Crickella. Next base: position 606 of record CAVAIH010000044.1, read on the forward strand.
CTTTCTTGCCTCCAGACCACGATTTCCCAGCATAAAGAGTCACTGTCCAGCTTTTATTTGCTTCGTTGCCGAAAATGTATCCTGCATAATTCTTGCTTTCAATAACAAAGAGACCCTTGCGAGTAATGTAGAGAACATCGATTTCCGTGGTGTCTCCCGACTCTTTTGGAAGGTAGACGTTGGTCAATGTTTTACTGCCACGCATGGAAAGGCTGTTGATATCTAATAAGAAAACTATGTCTTGCTCGCCTTTGCGCCCTTTTACCGCTGGTGAATGAAAATAAGCCTCGAGGGCGATTAAAGCTATAATGATTAGTATAAAATAAATGTATCCCATGAATTGATTCCTTTCTAAGTATGCTAAAAGCAAGGACTAGAATCAGTATACAAAACAGCGAAAGACTTTACAAGCAGGGCAAACGTCCGAAAGACTCTTGACGGATGTTATCATATATGATAACAATTAAGAAAGGAGCAACTCAATGGATAAGATATACAGCTTACGTCTTTATGACGAAACACTTCTGACTTTTACACTTGAGGAAAAGGGCCTGGAGGGCCTGCAGGCGAATATTTTACATGTCGAAACGGAAAAGCAGAAGCTCCTTCCGCTTGACTTGGAACTGACCAACGAGGGCGTTGTAAAATGGCTGGCGCAACGTGTTATTCCGAAGAATCGGCAGTTCGTGGATGAGATATTAAAGACACTCGGACTGAGCGTAAATAACACAAAAGGCATCATAGATGTCTGCATGGGGCTATCCCTCAACGACAGCTACTGGGTTGTTCCCGCCGACTTTGACGGGAAATATGCCGACTATAACCTTTATGAGAACCGCTTCTCTGAAGCTCTTTCACTGGTCGCATATACCGGCATTGGAGGGAGTCAGGAGGCTTTTTCCACATCTCCGGAGCTTACCACCAACGGTATGCTGAGAAAGGCGTGGCGATATATAGAGGACGATGGCATCTATCTATATAAAGGCGGTACGGAGGGTGCGGCAAATACTGGCAACGAGCCGTACAGTGAATATTATGCCTGTCAGGTTGCGGATAAAATGGGGCTTGATTGCGTGCAATATGACCTGGAAAACTGGAAAGGTATTCTTGCCTCAAAGTGCAGGCTGTTCACGGATATCGATACGTCTTTCGTTCCAGTCGGGCGCATTCTTCACAAGACAACGCCCAAAGACTGCCTTGATTACTATAAAAGTCTGGGTGAGGATTTCTATGAACAGCTTTGCAGTATGCTGGTGTTCGATGCTCTTATTTATAACGAGGACAGACATTTCGGTAATTTCGGCTTACTGCGGAACAATCACACAGGCGAAATCGTTGCACCTGCACCAATTTTCGATAATGGCCTGTCGCTGTTTAACTTCGCTATGCCAGATGACATTAGCAAGCTGAGTGAGTACGCAAAGACGCGTTCCAACCCATACCGCATTTCTTATGAGGACGTGTGCAAAGAAGTGATGGGCGCAAAGCAGAAAGCACAGCTTCGACGTATGGTGGACTTCAAATTCAAGCGCCATCCGTCTTTGAATCTGCCAGAAGAGAGGCTGACAGCCATTGAAAAACAGCTCGCCGAGCGCACAAGGGAACTGCTCTCAATTCCGAGTCAGCGAAGCGCAAAGCGCGAAGGCGAGGCGGGAAGATAATCAGAAAGATAAGCTGAAGGATAGGAGATGCATCCACAGAGGCATCAAATAGAAAACCAAATAAATCACCAAATAAATCACCAAATAAAAATCGAGTATTCAGAAGGTCAATTCCTTGTGAATACTCGATAATTTGGTTGCGGGGACAGGACTTGAACCTGCGACCTCCGGGTTATGAGCCCGACGAGCTACCAACTGCTCTACCCCGCGATATTAGATTTGATTGGTGCCGGAAATCGGGGTCGAACCGATACGATCTTTTGGATCGGGGGATTTTAAGTCCCCTGCGTCTGCCAATTCCGCCATTCCGGCATAAATAAATGGCTCCGAGGGTGGGGCTCGAACCCACAACCTACCGGTTAACAGCCGGTTGCTCTGCCATTGAGCTACCTCGGATTATCTCGTCCCTATTTGCGACCACATTAGTATAGCTTATATTTTTAGATATGTCAATCAGCTTTTTTTACTATTTTTTCGAGAACGTCAAGGAAAAGATTACGAAGAAGAATAACAAGAAGACCAATAAGACTACCAATAAGACTACCAATAAGACGAAGACTAATAAGACTTACAAGAATAGAACGAAGAACTTTTACCCGACACTAAGACAAATATTTAACCCATACAAAGAAAAACAAAACAATGCAATATTTATCTTGCTTTTTTATCGACAGAAAACACCCATAAAGGTTATAATGGGATTGTATTTATGCACTTATAAAGTGCTTTCTTATTTGTTATGCTAAACAAAAAGCAAATACTAATATATGGAGGTGAGTCCTATGGAACTCAAAACACCACTTTATGACACTCATGTCAAGTACAAAGGAAAGATCGTACCTTTCGGAGGCTTCCTTCTTCCTGTACAGTACGAGACAGGTGTTATTAAGGAACATATGGCAGTAAGAACTGCTTGCGGACTCTTTGATGTATCTCACATGGGTGAGGTTACAGTAAAGGGACCGGATGCACTTAAGAACCTCAACCATATCATGACAAATGATTTCACAGATATGGCTGAAGGCGACGCAAGATATTCTCCAATGGCCAACGAGAATGGTGGAACAGTTGATGATCTTATCGTATATAAGAAGGCTGAGAATGACTATCTTGTAGTAGTAAATGCTGCAAACACCGACAAGGATTATAAATGGATGTGCGACCACAAGATCGGCGATTGCGAAATGGAGAACATTTCGTCATCAGTTGGACAGCTTGCACTTCAGGGCCCTCTTGCCCAGAAAATCCTTGAGAAGCTCGCAGACCCTGCAGATATTCCAGCAGGATACTATACAGCGAACTTTAACGGCAAGGTTGCAGGAATTGATTGCATTATCTCGAGAACTGGTTATACAGGTGAGGACGGATTTGAACTCTATATGCCTGCAGACAAGGCAGTAGATATGTGGGAAGCCCTCATTGAAGCTGGAAAAGAAGACGGACTTCTTCCATGCGGACTCGGCGCAAGAGATACATTAAGACTCGAGGCTGCAATGCCACTTTACGGACACGAGCTTAATGACGAGACTTCTCCAAGATATGCAAGACTCGGAATCTTCATTAAGAAGGACAAGGAAGAATTCGTAGGAAAAGACGCTCTCATGGCACAGCTTCCACTTCAGAAGAGAGGTATCGGCCTCAAGGTTACTGGAAGAGGAATCGTAAGAGAGCACTGCGACCTTTACGACGGAGACAAGCTCGTCGGACATACAACTTCGGGAACTCACAGCCCATACTTCAAGGAAGGCATCGCTCTTGCAATCGTAGATGCAGAATACAAAGAGCCAGGAACTAAGCTTATGGCTGATGTAAGAGGACGCCGTATAGAAGTTGAAATCGTTAAGACTCCTTTCTACAAGAGAGAGAAATAAATTCATAAATAATATAAAAAAACAAAAATTTTTCACGGAGGTATACTATTATGAATTTTCCAGAAGAACTGAAGTACACCAAATCACATGAATGGCTGCTCGACAACGGAGACGGCACCTTCACGGTAGGAATTACCGATTTTGCACAGGATGCACTTGGCGACCTCGTTTTCGCTAACCTTCCTGAAGAGGGTGACCCTGTAACAGCTGAAGAGCCATTTGGCGATGTTGAGTCAGTAAAGGCTGTATCCGACGTTATGTCACCTGTAACAGGTGAGGTAGTTGCTATCAACGAGGAGCTTTTCGACGCACCTGAGCTTATCAATAACGATCCTTACGGTGCTTGGTTCATCAAGGTTGCTAATGTAACAGATACAGAGGAACTCCTTGATGCAGGAGCTTATGAGGAATTTTGCGCAACAGAAGAATAGGAGGCTTTAATGGGAACTTTTATTCCTAATACCGAGGCTGAACAACTGCAAATGCTGAAGGAAGCGGGCTTCGAGAGTTTCGAGGACATGCTGTCAGTAATTCCGGCAGAGGTTAAGCTTAAAGGTGAGCTCAACATTCCTTCAGGGAAGTCCGAGCTCGAAGTTGGACGCGATATGAAGCATATCGCTGACAAGAACAAAATTTATGAAACAGTATTCAGAGGAGCAGGTGCTTACAAACACTACATTCCTGCTATTGTTAGCACAATCGTTAACAAGGAAGAGTTCCTGACAGCATATACTCCTTATCAGGCAGAAATAAGCCAGGGCATACTCCAGTCGATTTTCGAATATCAGACGATGATCTGCGAACTGACCGGAATGGATGTTGCAAATGCTTCCGTATACGATGGAGCAACAGCAGCTGCTGAGGCTTGCCAGATGTGCCAGGAGCGTAAGCGCCATACAGTATACATTGCTGAGACGGTTAACCCTTACATCCTCTCCGTTGTAAAAACATATTGCTTCGGAAGAGACGTTGAGGTTAAGGTCGTTCCTGCATGCGAGGGCACAACAGACCTCGCTAAGCTTGCAGAAATGTTAGACGATGAGAGCGCTTGCTTCATCGTTCAGCATCCTAACTACTTTGGTATCCTTGAGGACATTGAAGCAATCGAGAAGACTGTTCACGAAGCAGGAGCTAAGCTCGTAATGAGTTGCAACCCTGTAAGCTTCGGAATACTCAAGACACCTGCAGAATTCGGTGCTGATGTAGCTGTCGGCGATGGACAGCCATTCGGAATGGCACTAGGATTCGGAGGACCATACCTTGGATATATGGCTACAACTTCAAAGATGATGCGTAAGATTCCTGGCCGTATCGTAGGTGAGACTGTCGATACACAGGGCGAGAGAGGTTTCGTTCTTACACTTCAGGCAAGAGAACAGCACATCAGAAGAGAGAAGGCATCAAGCAATATTTGCTCCAACCAGGCTCTTTGTGCTCTTACAGCATCTGTATATCTTGCAGCAGTAGGTCCTGACGGACTTAAGGAAGTTGCTAACCAGTGCGTTTCGAAGGCACACTATCTTGCAGATAAGCTCGTTGAAGCAGGCCTTACACTTAAGTACAACAAGAGCTTCTTCAATGAATTCGTAACAGAAGGCAAGTGCGCAGACGCCATCATCGATGCGTGTGCAAAGGAAGGAATCCTTGCAGGTCTTAAGCTTAGCGATTCAGAGATCCTCTGGTGCGCTACAGAGCTTAATACAGCAGACGAGATTGAGAAGCTTGCTGGAATCGTAAAGGAGGTGTGCTAGTATGCAGTTGATTTTTGAAAGAAGCAAAAAGGGAAGAAAGCTAAGCCTTTTCCCTAAGTGCGATGTTCCTGCATTTGAACTCGACGCACCAAAGAGAGCATCCGCTCCAAGACTTCCTGAGATTAGCGAGAACGAGCTCGACAGACATTATACTGAGCTTGCTAAGCATGCACAGGGAATGAATGACGGATTCTATCCACTTGGATCATGCACAATGAAGTACAATCCAAAGATCAACGAGAGAGTTGCATCGATGGAGAACTTTACACAGGTTCACCCACTTCAGGCAGAGGCTGATGCACAGGGCTCAATGGAAGTAATCTACGATACAACCAAGCTCCTTTGCGAGATTACAGGCATGGATGATATGACTCTTCAGCCTGCAGCAGGAGCTCACGGAGAATTCACAGGACTTCTTCTTATAAAGGCTTATCACGTATCAAGAGGCGATACCAAGAGGAAAAAGATTATCGTTCCTGACTCAGCTCATGGTACTAACCCTGCATCTGCTGCAATGGCTAATTTCGAGATCATCAATGTAGAGTCAGGTCCTGACGGCTGTGTTGACCTCGATAAGCTGAGAGCAGTAGTAGGTGAGGATACAGCAGGACTTATGCTGACAAACCCTAATACAGTTGGTATTTTCGATAAGAACATTCTCGAGATTACAAGCATCATTCACAAGGCTGGCGGACTTTGCTACTATGACGGAGCAAATCTTAACGCTGTAATGGGACAGGTTAGACCTGGAGACATGGGATTTGACGTAATCCACCTCAACCTTCACAAAACCTTCTCAACCCCACACGGCGGTGGCGGTCCAGGAAGCGGTCCTTGCGGATGCAAGGCTTTTCTGGCACCATTCCTCCCAGGAAAGAGAGTTGTCGAAAAGGATGGAGTATACAGCTTCGAGAAGCCTGAGAAGTCAATCGGCGATGTAAGAGCTTTCTATGGCAACTTCCTTGTATATGTAAAGGCACTTGCATACATTCTGATGGTTGGCAAGGAAGGAATTCCTGCAGCTTCGAAGAATGCCGTATTAAATGCTAACTATATGAAGGCTAAGCTTCAGGATATTTACCCAATGGCTTACGATGTAACATGCATGCATGAGTTCGTAATGTGCCTTGAGGATATGAAGCATGAGCTTGATGTATCTGCTCTTGACGTTGCAAAAGCACTTCTTGATAGAGGAATTCATCCACCTACGATGTACTTCCCACTCATCGTTCACGAGGCTCTCATGGTTGAGCCAACCGAGACAGAGTGCAAGGAGACTCTTGACCATGCTATCAACGCATTCAGAAGCATTTACGAGGAGGCTAAGGCTAATCCAGAAAGAATGCATATGATGCCTATGGAAACACCTGTAAAGAGACTTGACGAGACAAGAGCAGCAAGAACTCCAATTGTTAAATATGCATTTGAAAACTAAGATTATCAGATCGGACAGTTTTGATCCGACGTACAATCTTGCACTTGAAGAATTTTTGACCAAGAACGTGGTAGAGGATGATATCATCCTCTACCTTTGGCAAAATGAGAGAACCGTCGTTATCGGAAAGAATCAGAATTACTGGTCTGAGGTGAACGCACCCGCAGCAGAAGCTGATTGCGTTACAGTTGTGCGCAGACTTTCCGGCGGCGGTGCTGTTTTTCACGATCTTGGCAATTTGAACTTCACATTCATTCTCCGCAAGGAGAATTATGATGTGCAAAGACAGCTTTCGGTAATAATCGATGCGCTTGATGGGCTTGGAATTAAGGCCGAGAAGACAGGGCGTAATGACATCGAAGCCGATGGTCGCAAATTCAGCGGAAATGCTTTCTTCAAATCGAGTGCAGGATGGTATCACCATGGGACACTCATGGTAGATGTTGACAAAGAAAAGCTTGGGAAATACCTAAATGTTTCCACAGCAAAGCTTCAGTCTAAAGGCGTGAAGTCTGTAAAGGCTCGGGTTGTCAATCTTAAGGAACTAAGAGAGGACATTACAATAGAGATGCTGTGCGATGAACTATACAAAGCGTTCGGCAGAATCTATGGATGTGATCCTATCAAGATAGGCCCTGAAGAAATTGACTGGGCTGAGGTAGAGAATCTCCAGGAAAGATATTCTTCCTGGGAATGGACGAAGGGGCGGAAGATTCCCTTTACTGTCCAAATAGAAAAACGTTTTGCATGGGGTAACATAGACCTTCAGATGAATGTCGATGGTGGCATCATCAAAGACGCAATATGCTATTCTGACGCAATGAATGAGAATATAGGCGAGGAAATTGCCAGAAAGCTCATCGGCACAGAATATGTCGAGGGCGAGGCTTTCTTGCTTAAGATAAATGAAATGGTGGATGATTATGAAATATGATTTGATTATTATAGGTGCAGGTCCTGGCGGATACGAGGCAGCGCTCGATGCTTCCGAGAAGGGCATGAAGGTTGCAATTATCGAAAAAGACAAAATCGGTGGAACATGCCTTAACCGCGGTTGTGTTCCAACTAAGACACTTATGCATACAGCAGACATCGCTCGTGAGCTTAAGACTGCAGAGAAGTTCGGCGTTAATGTGGACGATTATTCAGTCGACGCTGGAAAGATGCAAGAAAGAAAGAATGAGGTGCTCGATACACTTAGGTCAGGCATCGCGGGTCTTCTGAAAAAAGCAAAGGTCGATGTGATAGAGGGGCTCGGCGTTATCGAAGGCGCAGGCAAGGTTCGCGTAGGCGATGAGCTTCTTGAGGCTGACAAGATTATGATAGCAACAGGTTCTAAGACATTTGTTCCTCGAATTGAGGGAATCAACACGCCGGGCGTTGTCACAAGCGATGAGCTCCTGAGCAAAGACGATGGAATCTATGAGCATCTTGTAATCGTCGGCGGTGGTGTTATAGGAATGGAATTTGCATCTCTTTATACTGCTCTGGGTACTAAGGTTACCATCATTGAGGCTCTTGAGAGAGTTCTTGCACCTTTGGATAAGGAAATCTCGCAGAATGTTAAGATGATCGGCAAAAAGCGCGGAATGGATATCCATACTAGGGCTACAGTCGAGAAATTCGAAGCAGGCGAGAACGGCCAGGTCATCACATATTATAAAGAGAAAGACGAGCTTATGTCCGTGGAATCAGACGGAGTCCTCGTATGCATAGGAAGACGCGCGAACACCGACAAGCTTTTTGCAGACGGAGTTGAAGTGGAGATGAACCGCGACTTGATTGTCGTTAACGATAAGTACGAGACATCAATTCCAGGAATATATGCTATCGGCGATGTAATCGGTGGAATACAGCTCGCACATACTGCTACTGCAGAGGGAAGAAATGCTGTTGCACTTATGAACGGCGAGGAAGCAACAATCAAGATGAATGTTGTTCCAAGTTGTGTATATACAAATCCTGAGATTGCAACTGTCGGCATCACAGCCGATGAAGCAAAGGCGATGGAAAAGGATGTAATTACGAAGAAGTACATCATGTCGGCAAATGGCAAGTCGGTTCTTTCAGATCAGGAAAGAGGCTTCATCAAGGTTGTCGCTGACGCTGAGACAAAGAAAATTCTCGGCGCTCAGATGATGTGCGCAAGGGCCACAGATATGATAGGAGAATTCGCCGTTGCGATTTCAAGCGAGCTTACACTCGATGATATTGCTGGAACGGTTCATCCGCATCCTACTTTTGTAGAAGGAATCGCCGAGGCAGTACGATAATTGAAGAATTAAAGTAGTTAAAGCAATTAAGGCGATTAAGGCGACTAAGGCGATTAAGCCAAACAAGGCAATTAAAGCAATTAAGGCAAT
>CAVAIH010000045.1:0-9451 GCA_963588675.1 Sphaerochaetaceae bacterium
TTCGAGATTTCATGATTGCGAGCTTGCAAGATTTAAGATTTCAAGATTGCTTGATTTCGAGATTTTACTTCTTCAAGATTACGAGAAATGATCAAGACTAAGATAATCGATTACGCGCGAAGCCTTGCCATGTTTTTACAAATGAATCTCTCTGCCTTCAGCCACTCCTCCTCGCCTATCATCACCGAAAGGGCTTCAAGCACTTCATTTTCCTGTTTGCTTGAATTCATCTTCAGCTTATTTATCAGATTAGATATCTTCTTGCCAGCCGAAATACCGACAAGATCAGGATAGAAAAGTATCCTCAATCTGTCCTCTGTCAGCCTTTTCTCTGATGAATATATCAATTCGGGCTCGACAAGAAAACTCTCGCATGGAATTAAGCACTCCTCCGCAAATCTGCATAATTTAATTATCGACGATACCAGCAAGAGCTTGTCGTATAATTTCAAGCCCTGCATTTCAAGTCGTTGCAAGCCCTCAGTATCATAGTAAAAATGAAGTATTGAATTTTCGCTTAGTATCGACATTTTCAGAAAGCTCGGGCAGTAATTATTGCTCAATATTTCTCTGATATATCTTGGGATTTCATGTTCGCTCACAGTCTGTTTTGATGTCTTCATAATATCTTATCCTTTGTCGTATTTTACCAGCATAGCGTTACTAAGCCTGCAGTTGCTTGACAGTCTGCCTAAAGACTATCCTCCGCACTTATTGCATGCCTCATATCCTCTTCTTTTTGCAATCTTTCTTGTTACTTCAATATAGTTTCTCTCAAGCGTATTGCATCCTGCCAAATGATAATTCTCTCCTTCATTTTCAAAAATATATACAATCGAACCGTCGCTTGCCTTACTGCTGTGGCACTTTGGGCATGACCCGTATTTGCGTTTGAGAGATTTGCTCAGAACGGTAGATGTATATGCTGCGTGGAGAACGTTGCATCCCTTCTTGTGATATTTCTCGCCTCTTTTTGGAAAAATATACACGCTCTCCGATTCACTATGCGATAATTCATCCTCTGACATCGGAAGCAATTCGCGTTCCCTTCCGACATAAGCTCGTGTCACAAGAGATAGATCATATTCTGCCTCTGATGCCAAGTCGAGAGGATTATTTGCTTCCATTCTTAGCGTGTACTTAAGGCAAATTAGTTCATCTATGCCAAAGGCAGTCTGCCTATATCTGTAATCCTTAAGATTAGCCGACTTGGCGATGGAATTTTCCTCAAGAATTCTCTTGGATATCCTATGCGGAATCAGCGCTCCTGTCTCTGGAACCCTCGCCTCAATCGCGGTTCTTCTAAGCTCTGTTGCAAGAATGAAATTAGAATTCTCGATACACGCATACATCAATATAATTGACAGCATTATTACCATTGCAATTAGAAATACAGGGAAGCTAATCGCCGCTTCTACTATATACTCGCCTCTCTTATTTATAGCTGTCCTCGAATTCGTAGTCTTTCCCATTCGCATGTATGTTGAAATTTACGCCGATATAATACTCTTCCATATTGAAATCATCGTAGTATTTGAATTTCATATTGATTTGTATGATGTCCATTATTCTTAAGGTTCTGATATTCCCGTTCATAGTAAATAAAAGAATTTTCAAATAATCCTCATACGATGCTCCCCGTCCCTCGCTTAGTGATTCACCGCCAATGCCGGATATTTTCTCTGATATTTCTTCTTTGTTTGTTTCGAGATTCTTCTTAGCTTCTTCCTCGAGTTGGCTTGTGAAATCTGATGAATTAAGTACAGAATCAAGATCCGTCTTCCACTCTCCGTTAGTCTTAATCAATGGGACTTTTCCACCTGAATAAAGGATTTTGAGGTCCTCTTCTGCCTCAATAGCTGACCAAGCCTCAGCAATTGCTACCTGAGTCAGGCTTCCCGCTCCCGGTGTGATAAGCTCTGCAATCGCCGTAATTGCTTCGACCTTGGCTGTATCCTTATAAAGTGCTACTAGATTCAAGGCATTTCTAATCAGGTAAATTCTTCTTCGGCAAGCCTTGTAATTTGCTTCATCGTCAAGCTTTCCGGCAACAAGATACTCCCATTCATTCTGAAAATACGAATCATTATTTCCTACATAGCTTAAGCAATTACTTAAATTATTAGTGATGAATTCCCATTCCTTGATATCGCCATTAGCCTCCTCAAGCAGGTCATCTGCCGAGTCGATGTTCTTTATTCTTTCTGCAATAGCTTCAATATCTATGGCAGTGCTTGTCCCTCTTGACGGCAATGTATTTATCACAAATTCATTTGCGATTATTCTTTTTCCGATATTTTCAAGGGGATTCTCTCTGTTGGTTCTGGTCTTTGGAATACTAAATTTAAGCTGTTTTCGAAAATTCTCTGGATTGCTTAGTTCATAGCCTGTGAGAAAAGCCTCGCTCTTGCCGATTCTCGAATCGAGCTTTCCAGTGCAGGAATATAGAATATATGAATCGATTCTCTTTTGGACTTCTTTCTCGCTTCCGTAATAGGCTTGAATTCCATAATCGTCGAACAAATGCCTGTCGTACTCTGACAGAATTGCTTTAGCCCATACTGCGCCGAATACCTCGCATTCACTTTTCACTGTCATTGCTCTTGTAAGCTCGATGGAAACAGCAATTGAACTTGATATTGTAACAAATACCATTGAAAGAAGAATCAGCGAAGATCCTTTCTTGCTAATTCTTAAGCATTTTCTCCGCTCTGATAATCGCGTCTTCATTGAAACAATAAGCCTTTGTATGTATGTCTTTATGAACATCCACTCCAAGCAAGCCTCCCTTTAACAAATCGATTTCAACATTGTTATCATATACATCGATTATCTCTGTATCCTTGCTATCCCATTTCTCAAGAAGCTTCTCATGTTCTTTAATTCCAGTATTAAGTATCTCAAGGCAGAATACGAATAATCTAAGCATTAGAAATATTCCAAGAATAATAATCGGCAGAACAATAGCTGCTTCTACCATCTGGCTCCCTTTTTTCGATCGAATTTCTGATTGAATCTCTGATTGAAGCTCCAATCGAAACTCCGATCGACGCAAATGCTTCTCTTTTTTCACAGCCATTTCTTTTAGAAATTGCTTGCACTTAAATTGCTAAATACACCATTTACAAAGCTTGTAATCTGTGTTTTGAAGATAATTCCGAGCGCTACCGCAATCGCTATAAGTATTGCAACGGCAACCATCTCCATACCTCCTTTGTTGGTGAGCAGTCTCTTGATCTTTTCCATAATTTTTTCTCCTTTCTTGTTTCCTTGTTTGATTCTTTGGTTGTTTGGTTGTTTGGTTTTTAATCCCTTGATTCTTATATTGAAAGCAAGGTAGGCGCCATCGTTATGATGATCAGCAGTATGAGCAGTATTCCGAGAGGAAAAGCCATCCGTGTATCTATCATCTTCCCCTTTTCTCTCGCAATGAGCTTCCTGTTCTCCCAGAAAAAACTGCTCTCCCTGCTAAGCTGTTCAACTATAATGCTCCCTCGCTTTTCATTCTCATTCAAAATCGTGGCAATTCGCATCAGCTCTTTGGTGTTGTACTTCTTCGCCAGTTCGGAAATAAGAACTGCCGAACTACTTCTGTGGTCGCTGTTATTGCTGTCTAAGCTTATTATCTCCTTTTCAAAAACACTTCTTTGCTCTTCGGGAATCAGCTTGTAGCTCTCGCTGATTCGTGAAATCGAGTCGCTTAGTATCATTCCGGCATTCATCATAAGGAGCAGTTGATTTGTAAATCGTGGCAGGCTTCTCATGATATCTCTTCTTGCTATTTCGTTATCTTTGTTGCTCTCATCCACTGCGCTCTTTGCGATTAGCAGTACCAGGAGAAGCCAGATGAACGGAATCAGCATATAAGACTTGTCATCCTGCTTCCTTATGCTCCACTTAAGCTTTGATCCATCTGATAGCTTGCTCGGGAAAACCACCTTCTTCTTGTCAGATAATTCGATATCTGTCAGTATCCCCGTAATCTCCGCTTCCCTCTCCGCTTCAGTTATTTCCTCGTCATCCTTGGTGTCATCGTCTTTGCTTTTTACAGGACTCTTGTTAATCGTAATCTCCCTTGTTGAGACTCCGCCATCGCTCTCTATGCTTAGGTTGAGATAGTATGTCTCGTAATCCTCGAGCGAGCTCCTTTCAATTCCTATAAGCTGACCTTCTTTGTCGACGATATACACCTCATCTCCTGCGCCATTTTTCAGAAAGAAAACGACCAAGAGCAAAGATGCAAACAGGCTCACTACATAGATTTGCCGGAGGACTTTCTTGTTATTCTTAACTTTTTTGAATAAATCCTTGAAGCTTGTCATATATCATTAAATCTCAATATTTGTAATGCGCCTTATGATTACATACACGCCAATGTTTCCTGCTATAACGAGTGTCATAATAATTCTGCCTGCGAGAGTTTCGTACAAAGGAGAAATATAATCTGGTGAGCAAAGGTTCAGAAAAACAATCACCACTACCGGCATCACCAGGAGAATCAGGCCCTCTTTCTCCTTTCGCAAGGAAATCTCCTGCACCTCTCTTTCGATTGTCATCTTATCTATTATTACGCTCGCTGCTCTATTTAGCGCTTTAATCAAATTCGCACCGCTTGACTTGCAAATGTCATATATATTTACGAAATCAATTACATCCTCGGCTCCGCTCGTCAGGGCTAATTCCATAAGTACGTTCACATCGTTCTCGCCGAACTCAATTCTCGAATGAACAGTCTCAAGCTCTTTTGCCAGAATTGCATTGTCGCCATATATTTCCTTTATCGTCGGGATGGACTCCGAAATAGCATCCTTCATGGATCGTCCGGCCCCTATTGCCGTTGCCACTGTGAAAAGAAAATCCTTAAATTGGAGCATGAAGTCTCTACGCCTTTTCTCTGCAAGCAGTTCTTCAATCATTTCCTTAAGCACTCCCGCAAACGGAAGAATAACGACAGCGAAGAGGATGTTCGAATAGAACAAAAGAGAAAGAATAATGCCAGATATTACAAGGCCGACAGCAAATGCTATATTCTCCGCTTTATTTAATTTATATTCACGCAGATTTGTCATCTGTAATATTCTCCCTTTGATTACAGCCGATATTAGTTCTGCTGTACGCTATGACCTCATCCTTAAGGCTTAAATTATGGAGCTTCGTTCTGTTCTGCAGGCTGTTCCCTGTGCTTACAAGCTCGTCCTTCTCATTAGTTCTGTACAAATAATTAAGCTGGTATTTCTCGCCATCGAAACCAAGCAGTTCCGCAACTTCAACCACACCCCTTTTGCCATTGCTGTCCCTTCTTAAATGCACAAAAATGTCTATGGCATTCGCAATTTGATTTCTTATCGAATACATCGGAATCTGTGTATCCATCAAATACATTGCCTCAAGCCTGTTAAGCATTCCCTTGATTGAATTTCCATGGCCTGTTGACATGCTTCCCTCATGTCCTGTATTCATGGCCTGTATCATATCAACGACCTCTCTTCCACGAACCTCTCCCACGATTATCCTGTCCGGCCTCATACGAAGCGATGTCTTGATCAGGCTTTGCATCGTTACCTCGCCCATTCCTGCTGAGTTGGCGTTCCTGCACTCCATCTGCACCTTGTTGTTCAAGCCGTTGATTCTAAGCTCCGCCGAATCCTCAATGATGATTACTCTTTCCCTTGGGTCAATCGCTCCCGCAAGTGCATTCAGAAAGCTCGTCTTACCAGAGGATGTTCCTCCGCTTATAAAAATGTTATATCCGCAGTTGACATAGGTCGCTATCTCGTCACAGCACTCCTGGCTGATCGATCCAAAGGCAACCAGATCCTCGAGCGTTATCTCCTTCTCAGAAAATTTTCTTATAGTAAGTATTGGCCCGTTCAAAGCGACATTAGAAAGAACCCCGTTAACCCTGTATCCGTTCTGAAGCCTCGCATCGACGACAGGCTGGGCCTCGTTGATCTCGCGGTGAACATCAGATGCGAGCATTCTTATGGTCTCTTCGAGTTCTTTTGCGGATGTAAAAGCGTTATCCACCTCAATCAGGCGCCTGTATTTTTCAACGAAGATCTTCGCTGGGCCGTTAACCATAATTTCGTTAACGTCAGGGTCGTTGAGATATTCTGTCAATATTCCGTATTTATAAATAACCCTGTCTGATATGGCTTTAATCAAGTAGCTCAGCTCCAATGGTTCAGCCATTTGCGCAAGATTTGATTCGAAAAAGCAATTTTCTATTATCGCATTCAGCTCAAATACCTCATACTCGCTTTCGCTGTTATTTATTTCGCGCCTTATCCTGTTAGATAGGTATTCAATTTCATTTGCATATCTAATTACCAGTTCTTTTATCACAACTCGCCTCTCCTATCTCTCATGCCTTTCCTGCCTCTCAGGTAGTTTTGTCCTCTCTTGCCTCGTTGTCCTCTCATGCTGAACTCCGGCAGCTTTGGTCTCCTATGCTTTTCCTGCCTCACCGGCCTCGCTCTGCACAATCTCATCAATTTGCATATCAATATCATCACTATGAGAATCTATATAATATATCTTCTTGTTCTCATAAGCGTTCACAGAATGCCTGGCTATTTCCTCACTGCATTTATCGGAAAACCACCACACGCACTTCGCCTCGTTAAGAAGCAGGCGACTATTTGCATTAAATTCATTGCCTATCTCGGCAAAAATCACATCACATCTTGTCCTCAAATGCTCAATCAGCATTGTAAAAGCATTCTCATCTAATGTAGATAAAGAATTGATATCATAAGGAAAAGACAAGTGATAAATTCCGTATTCGTCACATACCGCATAGCTTTCTAACTCCAATGGCTTATCAATATCCAAGTAATATATTATCTTTGAAAGATTTGCTTCAGATGCTCCATTTGAAGCCTCTGACACATTTGATCTATTTGATGCATTTGACGCATTCGATATATTCGATCCATTCGACACGTCCAGACAGCTTGAGTAGTAAATGCTTCTTGTACTGATATGCAAAATCTCTCCGCCCAGCTTGTATTTGTGCTGTCCTGCTATTGCCCTAGTCATCACAGAATAATGAATATTCTCGGCATCACCGCAAACACAAATGATGTCTGCAATTCCGCCATAGCTAAGGCTGTCGCCTGTCAGCTCATAATATTTCTTCGATATTTGCTTGATTATTTCGGAAAAAGGCTGATATTTGAATAAATATGTAATACCACTTTCGCCAACTCGGCAGTGCCTATTACCCTTCTTCTTATCACTGTCCCCAAATTCCTTATCACAAAGCACTATCACCCGGGCGGAGAATTTATCTAAATCAGATTCATCAAACATTGTCGGAGTATTTTCGATAAGATGGATTATTGCCTCGTCTGAGTCATATAGCTTGATTGAATTAATTGAATCTGAAATAGTAGCATCAATATTCTTATAAGACCGTAGCAGTCTTTCCGAAAAAGCATTCAGATATTCCCTGTCCTTCATTATCAAATTGATCTTCATGGGCATAATATATCACCAAAGCAACTTCAATTCTTTACAGTTTCAAACGGGACTATTTTGTCGGATTTCGTGTAAAAATCGACATTTTTCGCACGTTTTCGCATGCCTCGAAAGACCGCCTAAGACTGCATTTTGAACGGTTCCGCACGTTTTCGCACGGATTTGCATGAGACTGCTCGAAACTGCATATTTTTTGCACGAATTTGCAAAAGCCTGCTCGAACCAGCATATTTTTTTGAACGGATTCGCATGGACCCGCGCGAGTCAGCATTTTTGCACGAATTTTCACCAGAATGATGAAGAATTTGCAAATCTGCATAAAAAAAACTGTCCCTGCATATTGCAGGAACAGTTCCTCATTTCGTCACTTTATGCGAGTCTTAATCCGCCTTAATTCTCTGGCTTTTGATATACATGCGCTGTCTCCTCGCCGTGAAGCACACGAAGTGCACCCATAGCCAAGGATTGCATCTCGTTCTCGCCTGCATAGACGATTACAGGGCAATTCAAATAAGCCAGACGTTCTTTAAGCATTCCAGTAAAGCGATCGGAAAAAGCAATTCCGCCTGTAAGCAGAATAGCCTCTACATCGCCGTTAACCACAGGAAACTCACGGGCAATGTTGCATGAAACGTTCATTGCCATAGCCTCATATACCATCTTGGCGTATTCATCACCGTTGTCTATCATTTTCTCAACATCACGGGAGTCGTTTGTGCCAAGATGAGAAGTCAGACCGCCCTGGCTCTTCAGCATCTTCTTGACGGACTTAGCGTCCATATTCTCAGAGAAAATTTTATCTACAAAAGGATCCATTGGCAGAGATCCTGCACGCTCTGGCGTAAAGCAACCGGTCTCGTCGTTAAGTGCGTCGATAATGCGTCCCTTATACTGCAGGTTAATAGTAAATCCGCCACCGAGATGGGCAACAACTACAGAAATATCGTTATAGTTCTTGCCATGCTCTTTAGCATAACGAATCGCTGTTGCACGAGTATTCAGATTATGTCCGTTGGCATTGCGTTCAAGTCCCTTTATACCGCTCAGCTTGTTCATCTTAGGCATCTCATCTACGCCTACTGCGTCATAGATGTAAGCTGGTTTTCCTACAGGATTTGCAATAGCATAAGCGATTACTCCGCCAAGGTTGGAGGCATGCTGTTGGTAAGGTGCATAGCGAAGTTGCCATGCCATATCCTCATTTACCTCATAAGCGCCAGCTTGCAGTGGAGACAAAACTCCGCCACGTCCAACTACGCAGGCAAAATCTTCTGCCTTATAGCCGTTCTCAGTCAGAGTCTTCAGCACCAACTCCTTGCGGAATTCATACTGGTCACCAATAGATGCGAACTGCTTGAGCTCTTCTGTAGAGTGCGGAATACTCTCAAGAAATACTTGCTGTTCTCCTTCATAGACAGCGATTTTCGTTGAAGTTGAACCGGGATTTAATACGAGTATTTTTTCCATATCAATATTCTCTCCTTCTTCTTTAGTCTACATAAGTATAAATATACTATCAAACGAGAAAGCAATGCAAGTCAATTACGCCCTTCCCGAAATAGCCAAGTTACAGCGTCGCCCTCATAGCATACCCCTTGCTCGAAAATAGCCTGCGATGCTCGACCGAAGCTCGACGACTCGAAATATAATAAAAAACCTCGATAAAGCAAGAAATCCGAACCTGTGATTAATTCATCTGAGGTTCGGATATTCATATTTGGTGCGCGACGAGGGACTCGAACCCCCACGGTCTCCCGCTAGAACCTAAATCTAGTGCGTCTACCAGTTCCGCCAGTCGCGCGAGCGCTAATTTATTTAATTAAAAAAAAAGTGGTGACCCCACCGGGACTCGAACCCGGGTTACCGCCGTGAAAGGGCGATGTCTTAACCACTTGACCATGGGGCCTTATAGAAAAAAACCGGCGACGTCCTACTTTCCCAGGCGGCTGCCCGCCAAGTATCATCAGCG
>CAVAIH010000046.1:0-9328 GCA_963588675.1 Sphaerochaetaceae bacterium
GCAGCACCAGCAGATGCAGCAGCTCCAGTAGCTGTAGCAGGGGGAACAATCAAGCTCCATATTGGAGAGGGAAAGAACATCGACATTGAGCTCCCATCAGGACTCGGTGGCGGCGTAGCAGCTCCAGCAGGTGTAGCAGCAGTAGCAGGCGCAGCAGCTCCAGTAGCAGAAGCCGGAGAAGAGAAGGTTGTTAGAGAGCTGACAAGAAAGCACTACAAGATCACTGAGGTTAAGAGAGGACCTGAGACAAAGTTCGAAGGATCAGTTCTTTACATCAGAGAGGGCATCGAGGCTGAGGCTATTGAGTCACAGAAGCTCGTAACAGACCTCAAGATCGAAGTTATTACACCTGATAAGTATCATACTTATTCTGAGACAGTAATGGATATTCAGCCAATCGCTTGCAAGGAAGCAGATTGTGAGCTCGGTTCAGGATTCACAAGAGTTCTTGACGGCGTTGTAACAGTAGTTACAGGAACAACTGAAGAAGGCGTTCAGATTGCTGAGTTCGGTTCATCAGAGGGTTACCTTGACGAGAACATGATGTGGAATCGTCCAGGTGCAGTAGATAAGGGCGAGACCATGATTAAGTATCAGGTTACAATCCTGAACGGAAAGAACATGGAGAGACCAGGACCTATCGCTGCTCACTCTGCAGTAGACTACATCACAGCTGAGATCAGAGAAGCTATGAAGAAGGATCTCCCAGATGAACCAGACGATGTACAGGTTCTCAGACAGATCAGAAGACCTGGAAAGAAGAAGATCGTAATCGTTAAGGAAATCATGGGACAGGGCGCTATGCATGATAACTTCCTTTTCCCTAAGGAGCCAGTAGGTGTACTTGGTGCTAGACCTAACGTAGACCTTGGTAACGTTCCTGTTTGCGCTTCTCCACTGGAAGTAATGGATGGATGTATTCACGCACTTACTTGCATCGGACCTGCTTCAAAGGAAATGTCAAGACACTATTGGAGAGAGCCACTGGTACTCGGAGCAATTCACGACGAAGAAGTTGACCTTGTAGGTGTAGTATTCGTTGGTTCACCACAGGCTAATGGCGACAAATTCTATGTATCCAGCAGAGTTGGACAGACAGTAGAGATGATGGACGTTGATGGCGCATTCGTTACAACAGAGGGATTCGGAAACAACCACGTTGACTTTGTAACACACATCGAGAACATTGGTAAGAGAGGAATTCCTGTAGTAGGATTCTCATTCTGCGCTGTACAGGGTGCTCTCGTAGTTGGTAACAAGTACTGTGATGCTATGATCGATAACAACAAGTCCATGTCAGGTATTGAGAATGAGGTTCTCGCTTGCAATACTCTTTGCGAAGAGGATGCAATCAGAGGTCTTGCTCTCCTGAAGGCTAAGATGGCAGGCGAGCCAATCAAGGCAGCTGAAAGAAAGTACAATGTTAACGTTAAGAACAATAACGTTGAGCTGATTGAGAAGGCTATTGGCCACAGCATCGAACTTGTTGACAATGAGCAGGCACTGCCAATGTCAGAGAAGAGAAAGGCTAAGTACGACTAATCATTATGGCAAATACTAACGATCTTAATTTTGGAACAAAAGTCAATTACTATGAAGGAGTAATCGTCGAAGACAGGGGTGACATTGTTACTCTTGATGTCAAGGGCAGACTCGGATATCTCGAACTGACTAAGGACATGTTCATCGCAGAATATCCTTTCAAGTTAGGACAAGAAGTAGGCTGGAAGATGAGCTTCATTGAACAGCTTGCACCAAATGTCAATGGCGACTACATCAAAGGTGTGATGAATGCTGATGGCACTATGTATATGGAAGGAACAGTTACACTTGTTGAGGATTGTGCAATTTCATTTGACATCAAAGATGACCAAGGCTTTTTCAAAACACCAATGAGAATGCTACTTTCAGACATACCTTTCGAGATAGGTCAGACTGTAGGCTGGAATATGAGCAAGCTTGTTCAACTCAGCGAAGCCGCTAATGAAAAGTATGTTAGTAACATTCATAATAGAGAAAGACGTGCTAAAGAAATTTCAAGTAAGTATATTTAGGAGGAAAATACAATGAGTATAACAGTTGTAAAAGGTTTACAATCTGAGATTTTCGTACCTGTAACTCCACCATCAGTATTCACAAAGCCTACAAAGCCAATGAAAGAATGGAAGGTAGCACTTGCTACAGCTGCCGGAGTTCACCTGAAATCTCAGGAGAGATTTAACCTTGCAGGAGACTTCACTTGGAGAAAGATTCCATCAGATACACCTGTTGATCAGCTTATGGTATCTCACGGTGGATACGATAACTCCGATGTTAACAAGGACATCAACTGCATGTTCCCAATCGAGAGAATTCATGAGCTTGTTAAGGCTGGCGTAATTGGATCAGAAGCTCCATACCATGCAGGTTTCATGGGTGGTGGCGGAAACATTGAGAAGTTCACTAACGAAACAGGTCCTGCTATCGCTCAGATGCTCAAAGATGAGGGAGTTGACGCTGCTGTCATCACCGCTGGATGAGGAACTTGCCACCGCTCTGCAACAATCGTGCAGAGAGCAATTGAGAAGATTGGTATTCCAACAATCCAGATTTCAGCTCTTCCACCTGTATCAAGACAGAATGGTACACCAAGAGCTGCTGCTCCAATAGTTCCAATGGGAGCTAACGCTGGAGCACCTCATGATGTCGCTATGCAGACAGCTATCGTAACAGATGCCCTGAAGCTCATCGAGACAATCGAGACTCCAGGAAAGATAGTTCCACTGCCATACGAATATCATGCTGTAATTTAGTCTTATAACTTAATAGGACATCGTCATTTGACGAAGAAGGGGCAGAATGTATTTTCTGCCCCTTTTACAAAAGAGTTCATAAAGGGCTCATAAAGAGCTCATACTGTAAATTTATAAAGCCGGAGATTAAGCCGGAGAGGTATAAAATGAGCGTACAAGATATCGAACTAAGAAGGCTTGTGATCAAAGCCTTCCATATTACAGATGTTCAGTTCGGAGAAGAGAATAAGGTAACTACTGATGGAAAGCTTGTGCTCTGTCAGGACGAACTGGACAAAATAGCTGCAAAGTATGATAACGCAGTAGAGTCTATCAAGCTTCAGATTATACAGCCTGATGATCATGATAGATTCACTAACACAATTATGGATATTATTCCTGTATCGACAAAGGTTCTGGGAAAATGCGGAGAGGGTATCACACATACTCTTACAGGGGCATATTTTATGGTTACAGGAGTTGACGTTGATGGAGAGCAGGCTCATGAATTTGGTTCGTCCGAGGGCAATCTGAAGGACATGCTGTATCTCAATAGAGCAGGCACACCATCCGATACTGATATTATTGTTTCTGTAGATATTACCTTCAAGAAAGGACAAGGCCAGGAGAGACCTTCTGTAATCGACGCATACAGAGCTGTTGATGAATATATTCAGCTTTTCAGAGCTCAGATGAAGAAATTCAACGGAAATCTGGCAACAGAGAAGCACGAATATTACGACCGCATCAGACAGGGCCAGAAGAAAGTGTTGGTTATCAAGGAAATGATTGCACACGGTGCTTGCCTTGACACATGGATATTTCCAAATGAGCCATCTGGCGTTGAGGGTGGCAAGTCGCTGATTGATTATGGTAGTATGCCTGTAATGCTGACTCCTAACGAATTCAGAGACGGCGCAATCAAATCAATGAACTAAGGAGGTACGATAATGGGAGTAGGTCCTTCAACTAAAGAAACAAGTCTGCATCACTTTAGAGATCCACTGGTAGAACTGCTTGGACAAGATGCAGGAATTGACCTGATGGGAGTTCTTGTTTTCGGATCTCCTGAGGGAAATGAAGAGAAAATCAGATGCTCAAGAACAGCGGCTGTTGTGGCTGAATGCTGTAGAGCTGACGGAGTTATTGTTGAGACAGACGGATGGGGCAACCTCGATGTTGACTACGTTAACTGTGTAAATGAAATCGGAGAAAGAGGAATTCCGGTTGCAGGCCTTAACTGGTCAGGCACAGCAGGAACATTCGTTGTAACAAGCCCATATCTTGATAATGTCGTAGACTTTAACAAGAATCCAGAGGGCATCGAATCTAATATCGTTGGCGAGAACAATTATACAGAGGATGATGTCAAGGAGTGCATCAAGAAGCTCAAGATAGCAATGCTTAAGAAGGATATGAAGAATAGATAGTCATATCGTCAAGTAGGCATTGCAGGCCAAGCAGGCATTGCAGGCCATATAATTGATTGCCGATATAGGCACTAAATTACCAATTTCGAATAAGGAACGCAGGAGAGATTTCCTGCGTTCTTTTTATTACATTTTGTTAACATAAGGGCGTTTATTCTTAACAAATTTTGTGACAAGTATGTGATGAAAATGTGTATAGAAACTTGACGAATAAGGAGTTTGATAATATAATATCAATACCAAGTATAGTTCTGAATATAAAACGATAGAGCCGATCGGGCGGCTCTTGAGAAACAGAATGTACAACGTTTATTTTTTATAATATTTACAAAAAATAAGGAGGAAATAATATGTTATTAGCACTTCAGATTGTATTAGGCATTGGCTTTGCCGGCACAGGCATTGGAATGTTTGCAAAGATTTTCAAGGATCCTGCTAAGAAGGCTGAGCTCAAAGCAGGAGGTTCCGGCGCTAGGTGGGCAAAGGCTATGTTCGTAGGAGTTATCGCTAACTTCGTTGATACTCTTGGTTGCGGATCATTCGCTCCATCAACATTCCTTTACAAGGCATTCGGAGATATCGAAGATATCTATATCCCAGGAACACTGAACGTTGGAGATACATTCCCTGTAATCTTCGAGGCACTTATCTTCACAGCTTCAGTAGAGTGCGATCCTATATTCCTTATCAGCATGCTCGTTGCAGCTGCTGTAGGTTCATTCGGATTCGCAACAATCGTAACAAAGTGGGATAAGCAGAAGATCAGACTTGCGATGGGTATCTGCATGCTCGTTCTCTCACCAGTTATGCTTTGCAAGAACTTCGGAGTTGGTCCTTTCGGAGCAATCGGTACTGCTTCTGGTCTTTCAGGATGGAAGTTCATCGTAGCTGTATTACTGAACGTTCTTTGGGGCGCACTTATGGATATCGGATTTGGTCTCTATGCTCCATGTATGGCTACTTGCCTTCTCCTCGGAGTTAGCGGAACAACATGCTTCCCAGTATTCATGGGTTCATGCGCAATGCTGATGCCATGCTGCTCAATCGAGTTCATCAAGACAGGAAGATTCGACCCTGTTTATACAATAGGTAACTTCCTCGGTGGTATGGTTGGTGTATTCATTGCTTGGAAGTTTATCACAAATCTTTCAATGTTCTGGGTTGTTAACCTCGTATGCGTAGTACTTCTTTGGACTTCATACACAATGCTCCACGAGTACAGTGTTGATAAGAAGAAAGCTGCTAACGCTTAATCGGTTGATTAACAAGTTGACTAACCGACAACTGGCCAAAGATATCATTAACATGATATAATAGTGACCGTCCTGTAATAGGACGGTCACTTTCTTAAGAAAACAAGGCGGAGGATAGATTATGCAATTTGGAAATGAATACGAAATGACAAGAAAGAGATACAACCTTTGGTCTGTACCAATCTGTTATTACACACCTGTTTTCTGGATATATGTAGTTATTTTCGCGATAGCAACATATGCCTTGATTTACTTCCAGAATCATGGCGTTGCGATGAAGTGGCAGACACTTGCCGCATTTATGATGTTCATTTCGGTATACAGAGGCATCGCATATAAGTGGATGACATCTGATAAGCAGTATAGATTGACTAAGATGCAGGTCTTCAAGGACAAGCCATGGAAATGCAAGATCGAGGTCAACGATGGCGGTGTCAAGGTTATCGCTAACGGCAAGACAATGACACACCTTAAGTGGAATCAGATCAATGAATTCCAGGAAGGTAAATCTTTCTATGATTTAACTTGCACTACATCACTTGGCGATGACAAGGCAAGGCTTGATAAGAACTCTTTTACAAAGGGCGACGCAGAGAGCTTCAAGAAGTATATGCTTGAGAAACATGCGGACATTCCATATAGGCAAGTAGATAGAAAATGGAATAGAAATATGCACTAGAAATATGCACTAGAAATAAGCACTAACTATTTCGTAAAAGGGATGGGAACAGGCTTTATTAAATTTGACTTACACAGGGCTCGTTTTCGAGCCCTTTTCTAATGCTTTTCTAATGCTTTTATATGCTTTATCCTTATAATTATCCTTATAATTCTTATAATTCCCCAAGGAACTCTCCGTGAAATCTTGGATGAACTTCAATTGCTATATGCTATAATGTTGATATGAGTTTCGCACATTTACATGTACATACTGAATACAGCCTTCTTGACGGCATGTCGAGAATCAGCGAGCTACCGGCGTATGCAAAAGAACTCGGAATGGATTCTGTTGCAATAACGGACCACGGGGCTATGTTCGGCGTGGTTGATTTCTACAAAGCCTGCAAGAAGGAGGGAATCAAGCCTATTATCGGTTGTGAGGTATATACCGCAACAAGGACGCTGTACGATAAAGAAATAGATAAGGACAGGTATCATGGGCATCTGATTCTCCTCGCGGAGAACGAGACTGGATATAAGAACCTGATTAAGATAGTTTCCAAGGGATATACAGAGGGCTTCTACTTTAAGCCAAGAATAGATAAGAACGTGCTCAGAGAGCATGCAGAGGGAATAATTTGTCTTTCCGGATGTCTTGTGGGCAATGTTCAGCGCAGACTCATAAATGGAGATTATGAGGGCGCCAAGAAGGAGGCGCTTGAGCTTCTTGAGATTTTCGGCGAGAATAATTTCTTCCTCGAAATACAGAATCATTATCTGAATGAGGATAAGCCTGTAATCGAGGGCTTGAAGAAGCTCTCAAAGGATATCGATGTGCCTCTTGTTGCGACTAATGACGCGCACTACCTGAGAAGGGAAGACGCGAAGGCCCACGATATTTTGCTTTGCATACAGACGGGAAGCAATGTCGACGACGAGAACAGAATGCGCTTCGAGAACGACCAATTTTACTTGAAGAGCGAAGCCGAGATGAGGGAACTCTTTGCGGATATTCCTGAAGCCTGCGATATGACGCAGAAGATCGCAGATAGATGCAATTTCGATTTTACCTTCGGAGAATACCACCTGCCGGAATTTGTTCCGCCTGATGGCCTAAGCTGTCGCGAGTATTTGCGCAAGCTCTGCTACGAGGGACTTGTCAGAAGATATGGCAAGGAAGCCATGGATGAGGGCAGTAAGTACAGGGAAAGACTCGAAATGGAGCTTTCTGTAATAGAGAACATGGGATATGTCGAATACTTCCTTATCGTATGGGACTTCATAGATTATGCAAAGAGAAACGGAATCGTTGTAGGCCCTGGAAGGGGCTCGGCGGCAGGCAGTATCGTCGCTTATTCCCTTGCGATTACAGAAATCGATCCTATTAAATATAATTTGATTTTTGAGAGATTCCTCAATCCTGAGAGAGTCTCAATGCCGGATATAGACGTTG
The DNA here is from genome assembly GCA_963588675.1 of Sphaerochaetaceae bacterium. Lineage (GTDB taxonomy): Bacteria > Bacillota > Clostridia > Peptostreptococcales > Anaerovoracaceae > Crickella. The sequence continues at coordinate 7,568 of CAVAIH010000046.1, forward strand.
ACTTCTGCATCGAAAGGCGAGGCGAGGTCATCGATTATGTTATTGAAAAATACGGCCATGACAAGGTCTCACAGATTATAACTTTCGGAACGTTGAAGGCTAAGGCGGCGGTCCGAGATGTTGCAAGGGTGCTCAACGCAAGCTATGCAGAGGGTGATGCCATCGCAAAGGCTATTCCAAATGACCTCAAGATGACAATCGCAAAGGCGCTTGACCTTAATGCGGAGCTTCGCCAAAGATACGAGAATGAACCTCTTGTCAAAAGCATTTTGGATTATTCGATGGCTATTGAAGGCCTGCCAAGACACGCGTCCACTCACGCGGCGGGCGTTGTAATCAGTAAGCTTCCGCTCGATGAATATGTGCCTTTATATTCGGGCGACAAGGGCATTGCGACACAGTTCAACATGACGACAATCGAGGAGCTTGGACTTCTCAAGATGGATTTTCTCGGACTTCGAAACCTAACGGTCATCAGAGATACGCTTCGCCTGATTAAAGAAAATCACGGCATCGACATTGATTGGTCGAGCATGGATTATGACGACCCTGATGTCTATAAAATGATTTCCGAGGGAAATACCAAAGGTGTTTTCCAGCTCGAGAGCGTCGGCATGACAGAGTTCATGAAGAGCCTCAAGCCAACCTGCTTCGAGGATATCGTAGCCGGCATTTCACTTTATAGACCGGGCCCTATGGACTCGATCCCTAAATATATCGAGAACAAGAAGCATCCAGAGCATATCAAATACATAGATAAGCATCTTGAGCCTATACTTGGCGTAACCTACGGTTGCCTTGTATATCAGGAACAGGTTATGCAGATCGTTAGGGATTTGGGCGGTTACTCGTATGGCCGTTCGGATTTGGTGCGCCGTGCGATGTCGAAGAAAAAGATGGATGTAATGCTCCAGGAGAAGGAGTATTTCATTCATGGCAAGAAGGCCGACGACGGCAGTGTCGAGATTAAGGGCTGTATTGCTAACGGCATTTCCGAGAAGGCAGCAGAGGCAATTTTCGAGGATATGGTCAGCTTCGCTCAGTATGCCTTCAACAAATCACATGCCGCAGCTTATGCTGTTGTAGCCTATGAGACAGGATATTTGAAGTGCCATTATCCTGTGGAATTCATGGCCGCTCTTATGACGAGCGTGGTTGGAGATTCAAAGGCTATTGCAGGATATGTCAGAAACTGCAGAGAAATGGGAATTGAGACGCTTCCTCCTTCGGTGCTTAAGAGCCAGAGGAATTTCTCGGTTGAGGATGGAAAGATCAGATTCGGACTTCTGTCTGTTAAGAATGTAGGCACGGGAATAGTCGATGCGATAATAGATGCGAGAAATACGAACGGAGAGCCGGGCGATATTTATGAGCTTATAAATGGCGTTGACCCAAGGGAGCTCAACAAGAAGGCCATTGAATCTCTGATTAAAGCAGGAGCTTTTGACGACATCAATCCGAACAGGGCGGTGCAAATTGCGGTATGCGATGAAGCCGTCGGGTCGGCACAGAAGAACGCGAGAAAGCTAAATACCAAGCAGATTTCGCTTTTTCAGATGGACGACATGGAAGGAGCACTTGATTCGGTGCATGCCAATCCGTCTCTTCCTAAGATAGCAAATTTCAACAAGGACCAGCTCCTTGCCATGGAAAAAGAAATGCTCGGAGTGTATCTGACGGGGCATCCGCTCGACGCATACAAGGACCTTATTTCAAGGTATGTGAAGATTTCTACCGCGGATATTTTCGAGATGGCAGACG